>NZ_VFTA01000018.1:0-139085 GCF_007003935.1 Mesorhizobium sp. WSM4310 | reverse complement strand
AGACAGGGGCGGGGAAGGCCACGCCGCCTCATGGACCAGAATATTTCGTGCTGCGTCCACCACGTCATCAATCATATAGCCAATTCCCGATTTATTAACCAACCGGACTGTTCATCGTTATCGCCGCCAATCACAGCGGAGCATGCATTGCAACTAAGCCGCATGAGGAACTTGTTAGGACTGCGAGTTGAAACTTTGCCAAGCTTGACAGTTATGCTATTTCTGGACTGGGGGATGTGGATTCGCATTGCCTATGGAGGTGGCTCTTGTACCCAGAGGCATCAGGCGTCGGCACAGAGAGTGAGGGGCCTTCCTCGAGCGATGGTCCTCGTGCCGGCGAAGGGCTTCTCGCCGACCTTTTGGCGAACACGACCGAACTTTTGTCGTTCTATGACCGCGACTTCCAACTGACGCACCACGCAGCTGTGCTCAAAGGCATGTATGGAGGCGCCGTGGCGCCCGGCGCTGCCATCTGGGAGATCTACCCGAGCTTCCTCGATTCGAGGTTTCGCGACGAATTTCTTCGGGTGTTCCAGGGCGGCACTCCGGCAAACATCGACCTGCCGGGATCACCGGGCAAAGCGCCCCGATCCGTTTTCGTCTTCGGCACTGCGAATGGTGTGGGAATCATCGAATCAAGGGGGCGCGGCGGGCGGAGCGCCGCGGAGGAGCAAGAGCATGTAACTCTGCTCCACCAGGCGACGCACGACGTGCTGACCGGGCTGCAGAACCGACGGCGATTCGGCGACCGGCTGCAACTTGCACTGGCGGCCGCCGGCGGAGCAAAACCCAAGGCTGCCCTGCTGCAAATCGACCTTGACGATTTCAAAGCAGTCAACGACACGCTCGGCCATGGAGCGGGCGACACGCTTCTCCAGCTCGCGGCGGGTCGTATCCGCGACGCGCTGCAGGACGGCGAATCCGCGTACCGGTATGCCGGCGATGAATTCGCCGTCATCCAACTGGGAAAGGACCAGCCCGCGGAAGCCGAGCGCCTTGCGGGATCGCTGGTCGACGCGTTCAAGGAGCCGTTCGTCATCAACGGCATTTCCGTCTTCGTCGGCTCGAGTATCGGAATTGCTTTCGGGCCGGAGCACGGGACCGATGGCGAGCAGCTGATGAAAGCCGCCGACATTGCTCTTTACGCAGCCAAGACGGATGGCCGCGGCTGCGCTCGAACGTTCAACCGTTCGATGCTGCTCTTGCTCGAGCAGCGCGAGAATCTGAGGCGCAGGCTTCGAACCGCGCTGGAACGGGACGAACTTTATCTGGAGTATCAGCCGCTCATTCGGTCTCCCGCGTCGGTGACCGGTTTCGAAGCGCTGCTCCGGTGGCGGCACCCGGAGATCGGGATCATTCCACCCAGCGTGTTCATACCGATCGCCGAGGCCGACGGCCTGATGGACGAGATCGGACGATGGGTGCTCGAGGAAGCCTGTCGCCAGGCGTTGACGTGGCCCTCCTCGCTGACAGTCGCAGTGAACCTGTCGCCGGCCCAGTTCCTTAGCGGTTCGCTGACGGATACAGTCGCTCAGATCATCGATGCGGTTGGAATCCGAGCAGACCGGCTTGAACTCGAGATAACCGAGACGGTCCTCCTCGAGAAGACGATCGACAATATCGACACGTTAAATACCCTGAACGTCTTGGGAATACGAATATCGCTCGACGATTTTGGAACATACTATTCTTCGTTGAGCTACCTAAAGAACTTTCCTTTCGACACATTGAAGATAGATCAGTACTTCATTGCCGACCTGGATACCGATCTCAAAAGCCAAACAATCGTGCGATCGATCATAAATCTGGCGCACGGCCTGGGAATAAGCGTCACAGCCGAGGGAGTCGAGACGTCGGCACAGGCCCGGTGGCTGATCAAGGAGAATTGCGATAGCCTGCAAGGTAATTTCCTGGGACGGCCGCTCGGAGCCGAGGCAACCGGCAATTTCATCAGACGGTCCCCGTTGAGGGTGGTACGAACGATGGAGGAAGCAAATCGGGCGGTTTAGCGCCTTGCACCCTTTGTTAACCTTGAAGTGGAGATTTGTGGAAGCGATCGAGGCGGATACCGCGCAATTCATCGAGTCGGTGCAAGAGTGACTTAATCACGGCGCGCGGCGAAATTTTCGCCGCGGGGCGGGCTGCTAATTTTGCGCCGCGGGGCTCAGTACTGATGGAACAAGGGGAGGATGCCGATGGAACCTGTTCATCATGAGCTGGCTGGCGAGCCGACTTTTGCGCCCATGATCCAGATCGAGATGGAAATCAAAACGTTCGTCTCCGCATGGAGACACTGCGATTATGTCTCGACATACATGGCCCGGATGATCAGTCAAAACAGGTCCGACTCGGTCCGGCATTCAAATCTCTTTTCCTCTGCCTTCAACGAATTGCTGGAAGTCGCGTTTCGTAGCCGCCATGGCGACGGCGAGCTGGCATGTAGGGTGTCCCGCCATGGCGCGACGGACAGGATCGAGTTGACATTCCCCTGTGTCCCGGAGGAGCGCCAATTCTACGAAGAAGCCATGTCGCAAGCCACGGGAACCGAGGCCAGGGAGCGCTACCTCAATTCCGTGTCCGGGGATCTTGCGCCCAGTCGGGAGATCGTGCTCCTGGAACTGGCTGTCGACTACAATGCGATACTCAGGGTCGAGGAAGCCGACGGGAATGCTATCAGGCTCGTCGTGGATCTTCCGCTCGAGGGCCTGCGACATTGAGCCCTTACGACCTTCTCCCACGCTTCAAGGCGCAATACGACGCCAACAACCAGGAGTTCTCCATATCGGGAGTGGTCCGGCCTCAGGCGATGGATGAGCTTGGGCCCAGCATAGCATTGCTTCGTGGCGCGATCGACCGCGTGCGCGGCGTTCTCTACGTCAATGTCAGACGTCTCACGCAGATGAATAACGCTGCATTTCATGCCTTTTCAAGGATCATCATTGACGCTTGCCGCGCTCGACCCGATCTCAAATTCGTGGTCATCACGTCAAGCGTCGTCGGATGGACCTCGCGAAAATTCGGTCGCTTGAGCGGAATCGAACCGAACATAACGATCGAGGAATATGACAGCGAATTCTATCCGGGACAGGGCTTCCTCGAGGAGGGCGGATTCGTACCTATCCTGCGCTCACAGACAAAGATGACCTGGCGCCACGAGCGCGCAATCTTGCCCCGACACGGCATGAGGCAGGGGATCGTCATGGCCGACATCTGTTGCGGGATCGGTGATTTCGCCGTGCTCGTGCAGAAGGAATTCCAGCCAGCGCGGATCGTCGCCCTCGACCACTCCAAATCGAGCCTGGATTATGCTCGACAGGTGATGCGGGAGTTCGATATCCGGGGCATCGAATATACCTATGGCGATGCGTCCGAGATGCTGCTCGACGAAGCGCAGTTCGACCTGGTGACCTGCCGGCATTCCCTTCAGATCTTCAATCGGCCTGAACTCATCCTCAAGGAGCTCTACCGCATATGCAAGCCGGGCGGTCGGGTCTACATCACCAACGAGAAGAATTCGCATTGCCTCGGCGAGCCGCGCGCCGAAAGCATTCGCTGGACCTACAACGAGGTGGCGAAGCTGTTCGGGCATTTCGAGATGGACGTCGAGCTTGGGCCCAAGAGCCGGCGCTATCTCATGGAAGCCGGATTCGAAGACATCCGTGTCGAGACCTTCATGGTCACTAACCTGGACGGCGATCCGCAGGATTTCGCTGATATCATTGCGGCCTGGGCGGATGTCTATGCGGGCGAGATGGCGACCCGACGCGGCGACGGACCAGAGTTCGTCGCACGGTTCCGGCAGGGCTTCCAGGACCACATTTTCGCAGCGCTCCACCCCAAGGGTTACGCGGGTTGGCCGATCTGGGTCGCATCGGGGCGACGGCCGCAATGAAAGCCGACAATGAGCCCGCCCCGCGCTTCGGCCTGCGCTCCTTTCGGGCAAAATTCGTATTGGTCGTTGGCGGCGCCGTATTGTTCGACCTCCTGCTGAGCGGTGGCCTGGCGCTTTGGAACGTTCAGAAGCTGTCGCGCGATGCCACATCGGAAGTCGGTGAGGGCCTGACGACCGCAAACCAGGAATACATTCGATCCTATGCCGAATCGACGGCGTTGAGCGTCGACCTGCTGCTCGATCGGGTTCATGGGGACGTCAAGGCGCTGGCCGGCGTGCTGCAGGCCCAGATCGACGATCCGAGCAGGCAGCAACAGGTTGGAGCGACGCTGTCGCATGAGGCGCCCGGCTCCGTGAAGGTCGTCTACGACGCGCGGGGCGATTGGGCGCAGAATCTGCCGGGCGCGCCTTCGGTGGTAAGCGTTTGGGGCTACCTTCTGGGTGCCGACCACACTCCGCTGCCGGGCGTTCAGAAGGAAATAGACGACAGCACCGTGATCGATCTCGTCGCGCCAACTCTCATGGCCAGCGGGTCGTCCAAACTGCAGATGTACTATATTGGTCCAAAAGAACGGCCGATCTTCAGGACAGTGCCGTATACGAACCAGGCACAGACCTTCGACCGGCTCTATCCAGGCCACAACAAGTCGGAATTCTGGCTGTTCTTTTTTCCGGGGATCTATGGGTCATGGCAGCAGTGGGCCAGGGATCCGGCGTCGCGTCCGGTCCCTGACGACATTACCCAGACTGCGCCTTACACCGATGCAATCACGGGAAAGCTGATCGTCAGCTTTTTCCAGCCGCTGTGGACGCGCGAGCGCTCCGGTATCGCCGGTACGGCGGGAGCAGACATCACTCTCGACCAGCTCGCGGAAGTCGTCGAAAGGGTGAAGATCGCCGAAACCGGGTTCGGCTTCCTCACGATGTCGACTGGCAACGTGGTGGCGATCAATCCGTCGGGCCAGGCGATCATCGGCCTGACTTCATCGAACGACGCGGGCACGCAGGGCGTCACCGGCCTGGAGAGGTCCTTGCGGGGAAGTGTGCAGCCGGCAATCGCGTCACTGCCTCTCGACCAGAACAATGACGGCGTCATTCAGCATATCATGCTCGACAACAAGGGCGAGCGCGTACCCTACATCGTCGTCCTCAAGAGATTGAAGCCGACCAATCTGTGGAGTTCGGGACCGATCAAGTCCGAAACGATGTCGGTCGGGATCGTCGTCCCCGAACGGGAGATCTATGCGTCCTTGTTCGCGGCGCAGGAGAGTATTTCGCGCGCAACCAATCGTATCCTGCTCTTTCAGATCGGTGCGATCATCGTTTCGCTTCTGATTGTTTTCGCGGCTGTGCTCGGAATTTCGAAGCGGATCACCGCCGGCCTCAGGGCGCTTGCCGGTGCCGCCCAGCGGCTCCAGACCAAGGACTATTCAGTCCGCGTGAGCATTCCGACGCGTGACGAAGTTGGAGCGGCGGGGATCGCTTTCAACCGGATGGCTGAGCAGATCAGCTTTCACACCGAAAACCTCGAGCAACTCGTCGACGAACGCACCAGGGAGCTCGGGGACGCCAATCAGGAGATTTCCGCACTCAACGAAAAGCTACGGGACGAGAACGTCCGTCTCGGCGCCGAGCTCGCGGTTGCCAGGCAGATCCAGATGATGGTCCTGCCGAAACCATTCGAACTCGAAGCGATTCCGGGACTGGAGATCGCAGCCTACATGCGGCCGGCCGACGAGGTCGGCGGTGACTACTACGACGTCCTGCAGAATGGGTCACGGGTCAAGATCGGCATCGGCGACGTGACCGGTCATGGTCTCGAAAGCGGCGTTTTGATGCTGATGGTCCAATCCGTTGCACGCGCGCTGCAGGAGACCAACGAGCGGAATCCGCACCAGTTCCTGGACCGGCTGAACAGAGCGATCTACAAGAACATCGAGCGGACGAAGACCGATAAGCATCTCTCGCTGGCCTTCCTCGACTTCGAGGATGAGCGCGTAACGCTATCTGGTCAGCATGAGGACGTGCTCATCGTGCGCGCTGACGGGGAAGTCGAACGCATCGATACGCTTGATCTGGGTCTGCCGGTTGGCCTTGAGAATGACATCTCGAAGTTCATCGACACGCGTGACATCCCGTTCGAGAGTGGCGACGTGATCGTGCTGCACACCGATGGTGTGACCGAGGCGGAGGATCAGGACAAAAGGCTGTTCGGGTTCGAGCGCCTCTGCCAGAGCGCACGAAAACGTCAGGGCGGGAGCGCCGAGGAAATCAAAACCGGGATCGTCGAGGATCTGATGGCCCATATCGGAATCCAGAAGATCCACGACGACATCACCCTCGTGATCATAAGGCACACCTAGGCAATGACAACGCTGTTCGGGACCCCTGACATTGCAATCGGGATGATGGAAAGCGTCAGTCGCGTGCGGCTGTTCGACGGACCTCTCGACTTGAGCTGGCGTCATTGTGCCACGACGTCGGACTTCATCGCCGATCTTTTCGCTTTGCGCTTTCAGGCGTCCCGCAATGACTACAGAGAAGTGCGGCACTCCATCGGATATCTGGTCAACGAGCTCATCGAAAATGCCGTCAAGTTCCGCGCGCCGGGTGAGATCGTGATCGAGACGTCGATGGATTCGGAGTGCTTCAAGATCAAGGTGTCGAATGACGTCGACGGTGAAAACGCGTCCGGGTTCCAAAGCCTCCTGGCGGACATCACGGTTGGCGACCCCAGGGACCTGCTGATACAGCGAATTGAAGCGAATGCCGCGAACCCCGACGTGTCAGGCTCCGGACTCGGATTGCTGACGTTGATGAGCGACTATGGCGCACGCCTGGCCTGGATATTCAGCCCGGCCGACGAAAGCGATCGGATTTGCCTGGAGACATACGCCTCCATTCCGATCTCGCAAACGCACAACTAGAAGAAACGAACCAGGCCATGGAAATCAAGACAGACGACTATCGCGTGTGGATTGAAGGAAGCGATATTTTTTTCGACGGCGCCATGCGGCTCGCGAGTTCCGAGGCCGGTGCGCCTATTACGGCTTTGGCAACCAGCGTCCTTGCCTCGAATCCCGCTTCCATCACGCTCAATCTGAAGGACCTTCACTTTCTCAACTCTTCCGGCATCAACCTGCTGGCGAAATTCACCATCGAGGTGCGCAAACATCCCGATGTTCGGCTCGTCGTGCGTGGAACGCCCGACATACCCTGGCAATCGAAATCATTGCCGAACCTGAAGAAGCTGCATCCCGCCCTGGTGCTTTTGATGGACTAAGGTCGCCCGAAATCAGCCTACGACGCACCGAGTGAGATATGTACTCCATGACAAGTATTTGGATGCGAAGGTAACGACAATTCGGCCTGGTGCGCAGATGCTGGCAATTGCCCGGCGGGGGCTCGGCACAGGCGGCAGGCGTCCATGTTGGGGGGATGTCGGGCTGCCTGTGCCGATTAGCCGCCGCTGCGCGATCAAAGGTGGCGTCATTGAGTAAGCGTGCCAAGGTGACCGGCGGCCGGCTGGAGTTCATTCCGCCGCAGATCCCGACTCGTGTCGAGGAGCCGCCCCGAGATGAGGGATGGGTTCACGAGGTCAATCTCGATGGCTACCGCACGCAGATCATCATCGATAAAGGCAGCGTGCGCCTTTACAGCAAGAACGGCCGTGACTGGACCACCAAATATTGGCCCATCGCGCTGGCTGTCGAGCTGCCATGCCGGGCCGCCATTATCGACGGCGATGTCATTGTGCCAGACGAGCAGAGCGCTCACGATTACCCTTCGCTGGAAGCCGCGATCTGGAACGAACCGAACCGGCTCGCGTTCGTCGCGTTCGACATCCTCCATCTGGACGGTCGCAATCTAGTCTCCTTGCCCCTGCTGCAGCGCAAGCAGGCGCTATGGCAATTGGTTGAGCACGGCCTCGGCAAGATCCAGTACAGCGAGCATTTCGAGAGCAGTGCGCCAGCGATCTTTCGCGCCATCGAGAATGTGGGGCTCAAGAGCATCATCTCGAAGCGCGCCGACAGCAGCTACACGAGCGGACCGTCGAACACATGGTTGAAGGCCAAATACTTCGAGGAAGCCGATTTCTGAGCATCGACGACGCTTCTGGCGCAACCGCGGCCTCAGCGCCGGCACCAGCAATGTCCTCGAGCAGGAGGTCGTGCGCGAGAAGCAAGCAGTTCAAACCTACGCCGCTTTCTGCTTGAATACTTTCGACATCCCGCTGGAGCACCACCCCATCTCAAACGATCCTTTCGCCCCCTTGCGGCAACGCTTCCTTGCCCGATGCGCCGATCAGCTCGGGCAGCTGAAGGTCATCGCATGTGAGGGCGGTCCTTTGCCCCGCGGGGCGGGTGATCCGCTGGTCAGGATCGCGCACTCGCTGGCGGGTGCGGCGGGGACATTCGGCTTTCCGGATATCGGCGCGCGGGCGTCGGCGCTGGAAACGCTGCTAATCGAACAGCCGGATGAAGGAGCCGCCCAAGCCGCGCTCGATGCGCTCATCGCGGAGATTGAGCAAACGCTGAAATGAAGCGGGCGTTATTTCTTCGCACCGGATAGGCCAGTCCTGGTCATTTCGCCCCAGCTCTGGTCGGCCCGCAGATATTGCCACCAGCCCTTTACGCGCCAGAAATTGTTGAGCTGGCGGTAGCCGAAATTCTCGATCACCGCCACCGCCGTCAGCACCGCCAGGTCCCTGGCGCGCGGAAAACGCTGCAGCTCGGCCTCTTCGAGGACCAGTGAGCACACGCTGACGCAGACGCCATAGGTGAAGATGAGCGAGGTGAAGGCCAGCAGATACTCGGTCGACAGGATGCCGAGCAGCCAGAATGCCGGGATCAGGATGTAGCCCAGCACCTCCGCTACCGGCCCTAGCACATCGACAATCAATATGTGGCCGAAGCCCAGGAATCCGACGCGGCCATAGCGCGGGTTGAAGAGCATGGCGCGGTGGCGGAAGAAGCACTCGAGCGCGCCGCGCTGCCAGCGCGTGCGCTGCCGTGCGAGCACGCTCAGTGTTTCCGGCGCCTCGGTCCAGCACACCGGCTCCGGAATGAACTGGATGCGGTATTTGCGCCCGGCATCTCTCATGTGGCGGTGCAGCTTGATGACGAGGTCGAGGTCCTCGCCCATCGAGCCCATGGTGAAGCCGCCCACTGCCACCACCTCCGTGCGGCGGAACATGCCGAAGGCGCCGGACACCAGCATCAGCGTGTTGATGTGGCTCCAGGCCAGCCGGGCCATGAGAAAGGCCCTTAGATATTCGACGACCTGGAGCAACGGCAGAAAGCGGTTGGGCAGGTGGATCTCGCGCACCCTGCCGGCTTCGATCCTCGATCCGTTGGCGATGCGGATCGTACCGCCGACGGCGATGGTGCGCTCGGGGTCGTCGATGAAGGGCTGGGCGGCGCGCATCAGCGCGTCGGGCTCGAGGATGGAATCGCCGTCGATCACGCAGAAAAGCGGCGCGCGGCAGACATTGATGCCGGCATTCTGGGCATCGGCCTTGCCGCCGTTTTCCTTGTCGACCACGAACAGCCGCTCGGTCATTGGCGAGGAATAGAGGCCGCGGATCGGCTTGTGCGCCAGCGCCTCCTCATAAGGCCGATGGAATTTCACCAGCTTGAAGGCCCCGATCAGGCGCTGCAGCGTCTGGTCCTTTGAGCCGTCGTTGATGACGATCACCTCGAAATTTGGATACTCCAGCGCCAGCATCGAATGGACGCTCTCGACCACGTTCAATTCCTCATTATAGGCGGGTACGAGGAGCGCGATCGGCGGCGCGACATCGCCATAGCGGTGCCACAGCAGCGCCGAGCGCGCGACCGGCGGGCGCTTGGAAAGCGCGTAGGCGGCAATAATGAGTTGCAACAGATAAATCGTCGTCTGCGCCAGCCCCGCCCCGATGATGAACCAGGACAGGATGGAAGCGGCCAGAACGATCTCGTGGCTCCAGTCGGACATCATGCGGCCGGCCCCTCGGCAAGGATGAGCGAGGCGGTGCGCTGGCTGCGCGAGACCTCGCTCGCAGCGATGTCGCGCAGCAGCCGTTCTCCCGGCTGGCCAAACGAGCGCAGGGCGTTGGCGGCGGCATAGCGCACGGTCCACGCCTCATCGTCCATCAGCGCGGAGAGCGGCGCGGCGAGCCCGGCGAGCCCGAGGCGCCCGGCGGCATCGGCGGCGGCGGCGCGCACGTCCCAGTCGCCGTTGGCCATCGCGCTTGCCAGGATGGCAGGCGCCTCGGCGTGCCCGGTGAGGCCCAGCGCGCGCAGCGCCGCGGCGGCGACCTCGGGCGATTGATCACCGGTGGCGCGGGCGAAGAAATCGGCGAAATGGAACCCGGCGGCACGAGCCAGCGCGTCGATCGCGGCCGCCCGGATGAAGGGCACCGCGTCGGTGCGCGCGGCATGATCCCTGAGCTCCTCGAAGCGCGCCGGCGGAAAGCGCCTGAACAACTCGATCAGGCGCCGCGAGCGCTGTCCCACCACGCCGACCTTGCCCAGTGCGATATCGAGCGGCGGCAGGCTGCCGAGATCGCAGAGCGCGATGGCGGCGGCGATCCTCACCTCGCGCGAACGGTCACGGTCGAGCGCCGAAAGCAGGCTCGCCACCGCGTTTTCCGAACGCAGCGCCGCAAGCATCTCGGCCGCGTGGATGCGCTCGGCGCCGTTGCCTTTTTCCAGCTGGCTGCCGACAAGCGCCGGCAGGCCGCATTCGTTGAAGGCGGCAAGGACGTCGTCATACTCCTCGCCGCGAAGCAGCGAAATGAACTCGAAGCCGGCATTGATCGCCACGCCCGCCGGCACCGCGAGCACCACCACCTTCAAGGCCTCGCGGTCCCGGTTTTCGGTGAAGGCGATCAGTGCTGTGTGAAGCTGGCGCCGCTGATCGATCTGCGCCCTGCCTCGGCGTTCCTGCAGCACCCGCCGGACGATCAGGAACAGCATGATCACCAGGGAAAGGGCGCTGAGCAAAATGGAAAGATCCCAGACGTACCACATGATCAGAACCGCGCGGTCAGGCCGAGCCCGAATATGCTTCGGTCGAATGTCGGGCGTTGCTCATGTGCGATACTGGCGCGGACCGTCAGCGGATCGTTGACGTCCCAGGAGATGCCGCCGAAGACGGTGCGCGTCGGCACCAGCGTGCCGTCGGAGATTTCGGGGGCGTCCGCATAGCCGCCGAACAGGTTGAAGCGCTGCGTCACCGCAAGGTCGACCCTAAGCACATAGCCGTCCGCGCGCGTGCCGATATCGTCGGCCGCATGCACCCAGCGGGCGGAAAGCCCCAGGCGGCCGTCGAAGATATAGCCCTGCACCCAGGGCGAGACGCTGGTGACGTTTGTGTTGGTGAAATTGTCGTAGCGGGTGTCGATGTTGAGCGACAAAGGGCCGAACGCCTTCGCCGCCGCCATAACCTGCAAGGACGCGCCGGCGCCGATCGCATAGCGCGCCAGGAAATCGGCATCCGGCGTCGCCGCGGCGAGCGCATAGGCGGAGAAGGCAGGCGAGAAGGCCTCGTCGATGCGGCCCTCGATCTGAACGTCGGTACGGCCGAAGCGGGTTGCCACGCGGTTGCGGCCTGAAATCGTCGTGCGCGGCGACAGCCGATAAGCAAGGCCAGCCGAGCTGTCGGTCCAGTCGCTCAGCCCGTTGGTGAGATCGCTCACCTCGGTGCCAAGGTCGAGCCGCCATCTGCGCGGGGGCGGCACGGCCAGTCTTTGCTCGATGTCGGAAGAGCCGGGCTCGATGGCGAGCGCCTCTCTGTAGGCCTGCCGCGCTGCATCGTCGTCGCCTAGGGCGCGGCGCACATCGCCGATCCCCACCAGCGCCTCGGCATTGCGCGAATCGATCGCAAGCACGCGCTGGAACGACTGTCCGGCCCGCGTGTAGTCGGCCTCGAGCAGGGCGACCTTGGCATCGAGGTCGAGCGCCTCCACATTGTCCGGCGACGAGGCCAACACGTCATCGACCAGCGCGCGGGCGCCCGGCACGTCGCCCTGCCAAATCGCCAGGCGGATCTTGCCGATCCGCGCGTCGAGAAGGCCGGGTTTTATGGCCAGCGCCCGGTCGAAGAAATGCCCGGCTTCGTCGAACCGCTGGCTGGAGCCCAGGATAAGGCCAAGGGCAACCAAGATGTCGGTGTTCTTCGGCGCCAGCCCAAGCGCGCGGCGATAGACCTTCTCCGCTTCGGGCAGCTTTCCCGCTGTTCGCAACCGTCGACCTTGCTCCATCAGGCCGGCGACGGGATCGGGCCGTGGTTTCGCCCTCGGCGCCGCCACCGACGCCTTCCTCGCCTCACCGCCGGCGGCCTGCATGGCCTTGCGGATGTTCTCCACAAGCGCGGCGGCGTCGGTGTTGCCGGGCTGGGCGCGCGCCACCGATTCGGCGAGCGGCAGCGCGGCATCCAGATTGCCGGAACGGAACTCGATCTCGGCCAGGCCAAAGCTTGCATCTTGATAGGCCGGAGCAAGGGAAAGCGCCTTGGAAAAGGCGTCGTGCGCCGCCGCCAGATCGTTGCGGCCGAGTTCGGCGAAACCGAGCTGAACCAGGGCGTCGGCATTGTCGGGTTTGAGCGCGAGTGCGCGCCGAAGCAGATCCACCGCCTCGTCGAAATGCCGGGCCTGCCTGGCTTTCACGGCGGACGCGTAGAGCTCATCGACCGTCTGCGCAAGCACCGCACCAGGAGTGGCCGCGATTGCCAGGATCAGGCATGCGGCAAGCGCTGCGCGCCGGCTGCGCCTCATCAGCGTTTCCCAGTCTTGCGCGCGATCAGACGCGCCAGCCGGGCCAGCAGTTCCTCGGGGATGAATGGCTTTACCAGATAGTCGTCGGCTCCCTTCTCGAGGGCCGAGACGATGTCCCTTTCGGCCTTGCGGGCGGTCAGCATCACCACCGGCGTGTCCGACAGGACCGGGTCGCCCTTGAGGCGAGCCAACACCTCCAGGCCGTCGGCCTTGGGCATCATCGCATCGAGCACGATGATATCGGGTCCGTCCTGTTCCGCCTTCGCCAGTGCCTCGGCACCGTCCACTGCCGTGATGACCTCGTATCCCTTCGCCCTCAGCCTGAATTCCATCAGTTCAAGCAACAGGGGATCATCATCGCAGATCAGAACTCTTGCCTTCGCTCCATTCACCTGTCCGGCTCCGGTTCACGCCTCGTTGCCCCCCGGAGTGATCAACCCATGAACCGACATCCGCCAATGTGGTCCATGCCAACGCCGGTGCGGGTCTCCCGCGCCGGCCGATGCCGCGCAATCATAAATAAAACCGATTCGCGACTGCCGTATTTCGATACAATCAGTAGATGAATATTGGGGTGTGGTACAGGTGCCGTAAACGGCAAACGGAGGTTGCTGACAGGCTTGTTGCCGCTGCCTTCGACCCGGAGGCTATGCCTGCCCGGGTCGCTCCGGAAGCAGCTTCCTGACTTCGCCGGCGAGCGCCAGCGGATCGAAAGGCTTGGCAATGACCCCGACCGCTCCCATGGCGAGATAGCGCTCGACCTGATGCGTCTGGGTGCGCGCGGTGATAAAGGCCACGGGTATCGACGCCGTCAGCGGTGAAGCAGCCAGGCGCTTCAGCGTCTCCGGCCCGTCCATGTCCGGCATCATCACGTCGAGCAAGATGAGGTCGGGATGCCATGCGGCGGCATCGGTCAGCGCCGCGGCGCCCGAAGAGCAGGACCGCACCTCGAATTCCGGCTCGAGCTCCAGCGACATCTGAGCGATTTCGCGGATATCGTGGTCGTCATCCACATAGAGGATTCTTGCCGGCATGATCGTCACTCCTTGGCGCGGGCGGCGGGTCTGGTGCCATCGCGCGATGAGGCCAACATGGTTCTGACAAGCTTTGCCACATCGATCTCCGACGCCCTGGTCTTGGTCATCATCGCCTGCACCCGATCGCCGAGTTTCTGGTCCGGTTCCGCCGCCGAGAACACGATCACTCCGGTCTCCAGCGGCAGATCGGCGAGCAGGTCCAGTCCCGATCCGTCTGGAAGTGCTATGTCCAGGATGACCAGGTCGAAGCGACGCTTCGCAACCGCCCGCCGTGCCTCCTGCAGCGTTTTCGCCGAGATGATCGAGACGTCCGAGCCCAGTCCCGCCGACATCACGGCTAGCACACCCTCGTCGTCCTCGACATGGAGGATCTTCGGCCTCTGTTCATTCCTGCCGGCGACGATCTTGGCAAGAGCGGCGTGAAGCCGCCCCGAATCCACCGGCTTCTCCAGCCAGTCGACGATGCCGACGGCGGTGCCGTTCAGCGAGCGCCTGGCCTCATCGGCGACGGCGGAGATGACGATGACCGCAATGTCGGAATTCACCGGTGACGCCCTGATGTCATGGAAGAGCTTGATGCCCGATTCTTCCGCCAGCTTGATGTCGAGTGTCAGTGCCACATAATCGCGAGACTGCAGAAGCGCCTTCGCGGTGGCGATGTCCGGGGCGACGTCGCTGGAAAAGCCTTCCGCGTCCAGGAGTGCCGCAATCACCGCCGCGACGTCGGTCTCGTCTTCGCAGATCAGAACCCGTAGGCGGCCATCGGGCTCCCGTGGCGGGCGCGGTGGCGGATACGGCCTCGGTTGGAGCCTGCGGGCTTCGGCAAGGTCGACATGGAACGAGGTTCCTTTCTCTTCCTCGGTTTCGAAGGAAACGGCGCCGCCCAGCTTTTCCACGATGGTCTTGACGATGCTGAGGCCGAGGCCGGTGCCGCCTTTCTTGCGGGTGCTGGACGCGTCAGCCTGTTCGAACTTGCCGAATATACGGCTGCGAAACGCCTCGGGGATACCCGCCCCCTGATCGATCACCGAGATGCGCAACATGTCGCGATCACGACGCTGTAGCTTCACCATCACGGTGCCGTCGGCGTGCGAGAACTTGATCGCGTTCGACAGAAGGTTGGCCATCACCTGGTGTAGGCGGTCCGGATCGATGTTGGCTTCGGCGCGCGGGGCATCGTCGACCAGGACGATGCGTATCCGGCTCTCGGCCATGTAGTTGGAACTGGCGGCAATGGCCTGCTCCATGATCGGGCGCACAGGCATCTGCTTGATCTTGAAGGCGATGACGCCTGACTCGATCTTCTCCATATCGAGGATGTCGTTGATGAGAAGAACCAGTCTCTCGCTATTGGTGTGAGCGATATTGACGAGGTTGGCGGCCTTCGGCGGCAATTCGCCCGCCACGCCCGCCGCGATCAGGCCCAGCGAGCCTCGGATGGATGTCAATGGGGTGCGCAGCTCATGACTGACCGTCGAAATGAAATCGTTCTTGAGCTGAGCGTTTCGCTTCTGCTCGGTGATCTCGCGATTGTAGGTGATGACACCGGTGATCTTGCCGACCTCGTCGCGGAACGGCGCCTTGAGCGTGTAAAGCCAGCCCTGTTTGCCATCCGGAAACACCGCAGGCTGTTCGATGCGCAATGTCTGCCCGGCCTTCAGTGCGCCCATCTCGTCCTGCCTGAAGCGCTCGGCCACGTCCTTCGAATAGAAATCGAAATCGGTCTTGCCGATGAGCTCCTCGACTGAAGCGGCCCCCAGCATTTCGGCGGTGGCGGGATTGGCGGCGATGAAGCGGCCGTCCACATCCTTTATGTTCAGGCAGTCCGGCAGTTCACGAACCATGGCCCGATAGATCATGTTGGACATGGAGAGATCGCGCCGCCGCTGTTGCCGGTCGAGCAGGATGCCGATCACCATGGTACTAAGGAAGCGGAACAGGAGGGACGGGAACGTGCTTTGCTGGATCAGGCCTGTGACGACTTGCGGGGGTATGACCATGAGCGTGATCAGCCCGGCGAGTGCAACTGACACGCCGAAGCCGAATATGTCGAGCATCGTGCGCGACCGGGCCGCGACAATGTGGTGCCATGCCAGGCCGACGACGGCGGTGATCAGGATACCCATGACGCCGACATTGGCCCCCTGCCCGCCAAGATAGAGGCGATAGGCAATGGAGCCGATCGTGGCAACGAACATTGCCGGCCATCCGCCGAAGAACGCCGCGGCGCCGATAAAGGCGGCGCGCAGATCGACCACGAAGCCAGAGACAGACAAGGCGGTCGCCATTGAAAAGACCGCCCCCACGCACATGACCGCGCCGAGAAGCAGCGACTGTATTCGCGGCGAGAGACGCCCGGTGAAATCGGCCACAAGGTCCCAGGCGACGACCAGGACGGAGACCAGAGCAAGATTGGCGAGGAGTGATTGCCAGATCTCGGTCATGACTTTCCGGCTCCTTTTTTCCGATGAATATCGGCTAATCCTATCCGATATCTAAAGAAGCTGCGCATCAGTCCGCAGGGCCGGCACGCCGAGCAGAGGCGACATGGGCAGCCACATGGCAGGCGTCTTCGTACCGGGCGCTTATCGGGCATCAAGTTGAAGCTTGATCTTCGGCGCCGCGTACTGACTATGGCCCCGACGTGCTCGGCCGCGCCGCCGTGAGGGTTGATACGTCCAAGCCTGCCTACCGGCTCACGGACTACTACAGCTGGCACCTTTTTTCTGGAAGCCCCTGCTCCGCTCAATGCCGAGAGGGGCTCCTCTGGCCTGCCGCCGGTTTCGTGGACACCGAGACAAGGTGTTTAACGGAACTGGAGGGTGGGAATGCAAAGAAGGAAGTTCGGCCGCAAGTTCAAGCTTGAGGCGGTGAGATTGATCAAGGACCGGGGCGTTGCAGTGGCCCAGGCCGCCCGCGACCTCGATGTCCACGAGAATGTGTTGCGCAAATGGGTGCGCGAGCTGTCGACGGGTCCGCAGCACGGCTTTCCTGCGGCCGGCATCGCAGGTTCGTCTGGCGGTTCAGGGTATGGATCGCGTCGTGCGGCTGGTGACCCACAAGCCGATGCTTGGCGAACCTTTTGGCGAACCTACCCGTAAGCCATTGATAAATAAAGATAATGGTGGGCCCGGAGGACATGGTAAGGACGTTGATTCTATTGCGTTTTTCGTGGGCCAAAATTAGAGAGTTTCCCGTATCGTTCCGTATTGTCTTGCGATTGATCCCGACATCAGATTTCGACACGCTAGCGCGAAACACTATCGGCTTGTGGCGACGTCATTCCTATCAAGCCATGCCATCGGCCTACCCCGCCGCCAAAGCCGTCACTTCTCGCCGGAACGGCAGCGCGTCGCCGATATCGAGTTCGTCCATCTCACGAGCGAAACGATGGCCGGCGTAGGTCGCCCAGGCAATCGGACCTGGCGCCTCGGCATCGCCTATGACCTTGATCGAGCGAATGCCATTGTCGGCCCATTCGTCGCGCCGCGCTTTCAGGTCGCGCCAGACTTGGTCGTCCTGTTGGCGCGACGTCACCAGCACCACGGCGTCGGCGGCAATGTCGCGTTCGGCACCGGTGTAGGCGCAGGCGGTGGCAACGCCTCCCGGCACGACGCGCGTCACGGTCCGGTTCAGCACGATCTCGACGCCGAGCTCGGCCAGCCGGCGATGGATGGCGCCTTGCTCCAGCGTGTTGCGGGTCCAGTCGGACACATAGGCGGACGGCGTCACCAGCGTCACCTTCGCGCCCCGGCGCGCCATCAGCTCGGCCAGAACGCCACCCATGTAGTAGTGGTCGTCGTCGAACAGCACGACAGTGCCGGTCGGTACATTTCCGCCCATCAGGTCGTCCGGGGTATAGAGCGGCATGGCCGGGTCCACCGGCATCGGCATGACATGCGCACGCGCCACGCCGTCACGGCGCCATGCCGAGCCGGTGGCAATGGCGATGTTTTGAAACCCGAAGGCCAGGATATCCTCGGCGGACAACCGGCTTTCGAAATAGACGTCGACATTGGACGCCTGGCTGAGCTGATACTGGCGATAGTCGCGTACGCGACCCCAGGCGGAGAGGCCAGGCAAGCGGCACTCGCGCGACACGCGGCCGCCGAGCTCGGTGCCTGCCTCGGCGATCGCCACCTGGTAGCCGCGCAGGCCGAGTGCGCGGGCGGCCTCAAGCCCGGCGGGACCGGCGCCGACGATCAGCACGCTGTCGCTGTCGCCCTTGGCCTGCATCCGCTCCGGATGCCAACCCTTGCGCCACTCCTCCATGAAGGTCGGGTTCTGCGTGCAGCGCGAGATCGACATGGTCATGTCGCCGGTGATGCAGATGTTGCAGCCGATGCATTCGCGAATGTCCTCGATCCGTCCCTCCTCCATCTTCTTCGGTAGGAAGGGATCGGCGATCGATGGACGGGCGCAGCCGATGAAATCGAGCGTGCCGGACTTGATCATCCTGACCATCACGTCCGGCGAGGTGAAGCGACCGACGCCGACGACCGGCCTCGAAGTCAGCGTCTTGATGCCGGACACGAGGCTTTCCTGCGCCGCCTCCTCCTTGAACCGCGACGGCCCCGAACAATCCTCCCAGGCGCCATGCGCCAAGTCCCAGAGGTCGGGCAGGTCGGCATTCATCTCGATCATGTCGCGCACTTCGGAATTGGCGAAGCCAAGTTCGCCGATCATCTCGTCCAGCGACAGCCGCAGCGTCAGGCCGCAAGTGTCGCCGATGGCGTCGCGGCCTTCTTCGATCAGCTCGCGCATCAGCCGTGAGCGGTTTTCCAACGGGCCGCCATATTCGTCGCTGCGCTGGTTGGTGGCGGTGGACAGGAAGTGCTGGATAATGCCGAAGCCATGCGCACCATAGAGACAGACTAGGTCGAAACCCGCCAGCTTCGCGCGTTTGAAGGCATTGCGGTGCCAGCGCCTGAGGTCACGTATATCCTGCTTGTCCATGGCGCGTGCCTGGACTGGATCGTTGGTGAAGGTGCGGATCGGCAAGGCCGACGGTCCGCGCGGCACTTCCTTGGTGTAGAGGTTCGGGCCGTTGATACCGGAATAGGCGAGCTGGATGCCGGCCAGCGCGCCATGCTGGTGCATGGCCTTGGCCATCTTCGCCAGCGCTGGGATGTCGGCGTCGTCCCAAAGCCTGAGCTCGATGAAGGGCGTGATCTCTGAGGTGTGGTGCATCTCGGTCTGCTCGGTGAAGATGACGCCCCAGCCGCCTTCCGACTTGATGCGCCGCATCTCGGCCGCGGCGGACGGATCACGATAGCCGCCGCCATTGCAGTGCGGCACTTGGTAGAAGCGGTTCTTGGCGGTCACCGGACCGATCTTCACAGGCTCGAACAGAATGTCGTAGCGTGGATCACGCATGGTGCTTCCTTCCTGCCAGCGTCGCGTCGCGGCATGCGCGGTGATGGTTTCAAACCTGGCGCAAGCCGGTCTGCCCGGTGGGTAGACGCCGTGAACCTACTCATAAGTTGCGGCGCGTGCCGGAAAACTACAGATTTCTTCTGTGCCGATTAGGACGCGCCTAATCCGCCCCCCCGGCCGCCTGGATTAGCATCCGAAGAATCCCGGCTGAGCCAAATGCGACTTCAAGGCCGCGGCCACGCGATGCTAGATAGCGCACACGGCCAACGAGACGTGAGACGCATGGACAGCATCCAAATCCTTGAAAAGCTGATCGCATTCCCGACGGTGAGCCGGGACTCGAACCTCGACCTCATCGGTTACGTGACAGACCTGCTGGCGACGCGGGGCATTGCATGCCAGATCATCCGCAGCGCGGACGGCCACAAGGCCAACTTGTTCGCCACAATCGGGCCGGCCGAGGCGGCCGGCGTCATGCTGTCCGGCCACACCGATGTCGTCCCGATCGACGGACAGGACTGGACGCTGCCGCCTTTCGAGATGAGCGCGCGGGATGGCAAGCTTTACGGCCGTGGCGCGGCCGACATGAAGGGTTTTGTCGCCTGCGCGCTTGCCGCCTGTCTCAAGGCCTCGAAAATGAGCCTGCAAACGCCCTTGCATCTGGCGCTTTCCTACGACGAGGAGATCGGCTGCATCGGCGTGCACAGCCTGATCGACATGCTGCGTTCGGCGCCGCATCGGCCATTGCTGTGTATCGTCGGCGAGCCGACCAACATGCAGGTCGCGACCGCCCACAAGGGCAAGCTTGCGGCGCGCGCCATCTGCAGGGGACGCGAAGGCCATTCGGCGCTCGCTCCCCTGGCGCTCAACGCTATTCATCTCGGCTGCGACTTCGTCTCCGCACTGCGCCGGGAACAGGACCGGCTGGCCAGCGATGGCGCGCGCGACGGTGACTATGACATTCCCTACACCACCGTCCACGTCGGCAAGATGCATGCCGGCGTTGCGCTCAACATCGTGCCGAACCTGTGCCAGCTCGACTTCGAGATCCGCAATGTCGCGGCCGACAACCCCGACCAAATCCTCGATGGGTTGCGCGCAGAGGCAGCGCGCATTGCCGCAGCGGCTTCAGCGATCGCGCCGGAGGCGGCCATCGACATCGATATCACCAACACCTATCCGGGTCTGGACACGCCGGCGAATTCGCAGGCTGTGGCTTTCGTCAAGTCATTGACCGGGGCCAACGACACCATCAAGGTTGCCTTCGGCACCGAAGGCGGATTGTTCAGCCGCGACCTCGGCACGCCGACCATCGTGTGCGGGCCGGGCTCGATGGCGCAAGGGCACAGACCGGACGAATTCGTCAGCGTCGAACAGATGCGCCGCTGCGACGACATGCTCGGCAATTTGCTGCGGCGGCTTGCCGGACAACAGTTGAAGGTCGCCTGACAAAGGCCGCTGCTATTCCACGACCCGTCCGCTGCCGAACACGCCCTGTTCGACAACGAAGCGGCGGCAATGATCGATGAATGCCTGCACCGTCTGGGTGCGGTGCTCGGCGTTGGGCAATGCGACCCCCATGGTCAGAGGCCGCAAATCCCCTTCCAGGGGCACGAAGACCAGCGGCTTGCCGTCCGGCGCCAGGGTGTTGAGCGGCCGCATGTTGGCGATGCCGTAGCCGAAGCCATTGGCAACCATCGACCGCATCACCGCGATGTCGCCGGTGCGCTCGGCAATGTTCGGCCGGATGCCCCGCATTTGGAAGGCCGAGAGAAAATATTCGCGGCTGTATGGCAGGTCGAGCAGCACCATGGGCTCGTCGGCCAGTTCTTCCGTCGTGATCGAAGCTTTGCCGGCGAAGCGGTGCCCCTGCGGCAGCATGACATAGGCCGGCACCAGCATAAGCGGTTCGAACGTCGTGTCCTGCGACAGTTCGAGATCATAGGTCAGCGCCGCATCGATTTCACCTCGCTGCAACATTTCGAGCAACTGACCCTGGTTGCGTTCGAACTGCCGGAACCGCACCTCGGGATAGGCGCGCTCGAACTTCGCGCGCAGCGTCGGCATGACGATCTGCGCGAAGGTCAGCAGGCATCCGACTGCCAGCGGCCCACGCACCTTCTCGGCGATGTCGCCGGCGATATCGTGCAGAGCGTCGGCGTCGGCCAGCAACCTGGCGGCCTCCTTGAGGAAAACACGCCCGCCGGCCGTGAGCGACAGGCCATGCGAATGCTTGCGGACAAAAAGCTGGACGCCGAATTCGGCCTCGAGCTGCGCGATGGACGCCGAAATCGAAGGCGGCGAAACATTGACCTGCTCGGCCGCCTTGGTAATGGAGCCGGCTTCGCCGACGGCGACGAAATATTCCAATTGTCTCAGGGTGAAGCGTAGCGGCATGGGCTTCTATGTTGCCGGTTTGGGCGCTGCGATCAAGCGCCCGCTCCGCCTCAGTACTTGATCCATGTCGTTTTCAGCGCGGTGTACTTGTCCAGCGCGTGCAGCGACAGGTCGCGGCCAAAGCCCGATTGCTTGATGCCGCCGAACGGCGTCATCGGGCTCAGCGCATCGACCGTGTTGACGGAAACGGTGCCGGCGCGGAGCCGGCCGGCAACGCGGTGCGCGCGCGAAAGACTGTCGGTCCATAGTGACGCGGCCAGCCCGTACGGGCTGTCATTGGCAATGCGGATGGCCTCCTCCTCATCGTCGAAGGCAATGACCGACAGCACCGGTCCGAATATCTCATCCCTGGCAATCGGGTCGTCATGGGCAACATCATCGAAGATGGTGGGCTGTATGAAGCTACCGCGACCGTTGACCGTGACCCGATCTCCGCCGGCAACCAGGCGCGCGGTCTTCTTGCCGGCCTCGACGAAGCGCATGACGTTGGCGGCGTGGCGGGCATCGACCATGGCGCCCATTTTCGAGGCAGGGTCGAGCGGATCGCCAGGCTGGGCGGCCGCCGCGCGCTTGGCCAGTTTCTCCACGAAGGCATCCTTGATGCCGCGTTGCACGAGCAGGCGCGAATTGGCCGAACAGACCTCGCCCTGGTTGAAGAAGATGCCGAAGGCCGCCATGTCGGCCGCCGCATCGAGGTCGCCGCAGTCGGCGAAGACAAGGTTCGGGCTCTTGCCGCCTGTTTCGAGCCAGACCTGCTTCATGTTCGACTGACCCGAATATTGCAGGAACATCTTGCCGACCGAGGTCGATCCGGTGAAGGCAAGGCAATCCACGTCCATGTGACGGCCAAGCGCCTGCCCGGCCGTCTCACCAAGGCCGGGCACAACGTTGAGCACACCGGCGGGCAGCCCCGCCTCCATGGCGAGTTCCGCCAGCCTGAGCGCCGAGAAAGGCGACTGCTCCGCGGGCTTCAGCACCACCGAATTGCCCGCCGCCAGCGCGGGCGCGCACTTCCATGTGGCCATGTCGAGCGGGAAATTCCACGGCACCACGGCACCGACCACGCCGAGCGGCTCGCGCCGCACCAGCACCAGATCACTGCCGCCGGTCGGCGCCACTTCGTCATAGATCTTGTCGATGGCCTCGCCATACCACTGGAAGATCGCCGCGGAACCCGGGACATCGACAGTCGCGGCATCCGTGACGAGCTTGCCCATGTCAAGCGATTCCAGCAGGGCAAGCTCCTGCAGGTTTTCGCGCAGCAGCCGCGCCAGCCTGAACAGCACCTCCTTACGGTGCGCCGGGCTCGCGCGTGACCAGACACCAGCCTCGAAACTGCGGCGCGCCGCGGCAACGGCGAGATCGATATCTTCCTCGCCGCAGGACGCCACCTCGGCGAGCGTTTCGCCAGTGGCCGGATTGATGCTGGCGAAGGTGCGGCCCGAACGCGCGGCAACCGTCTTACCATCGATGAACGCCCTGTCGCGAAACCGGATCGCGGATGCCTTGCCGATCCAGTCCTTGTGACTGAATTCGCTCATGCGGATGCCTCCCCCTGCGTGATGGCTACTCGTCGCCCGGCACGCCGTAGCTCGGCGCGTCGGACGGATTGATCGCGCGGGTCACATAGGCATCGAGCTGGGGCTTGTAGCGGTCCCACAAGGCCGCCAGTTCCTCGATCGGGCAGCCGTCGGTCCAGTCGCAGCGCAGGTCCGCGACGGGCCATGCGACCTCGCGCACCAGCTTCATTCCAGCCGAATGCACCGGACCCGCCTCGCCCCCTGCCTTCAGCGCGGCGCGCATGGTCGCGATCAGGCGGTCGCCGAGGTGCCCTTCCGAGGCCAGGAAAGCGTCGACCATGGCTTGCGGCACGCCATCATGGGCCAGCATGTTGCCGCCGCAGGCGACATTGTCCGCACGCGCTTCCGCCCAGATGCCAAGCGCCCTGGGTCCTGAATGAATGGCGGTGGTGCCGGCGGCATCGACAGCCAGCACCTGCCGGTAGTTGCTATAAGCGCCGGTGCGCTTCAGGATGGCGACCGCCTCGGCGGCAGAGGCGCCCCGCGCCAGCAGTTCGAGCCCTCTTGCGCCGAGCGTCGGATCGGTGACGTTCTGGCTGGCGACCGCGCCGACGCCCGCTTGCGCATAGGCGCAGCGCGCCGCCACCGCCGGTGAGGAAGACGACACCGCGACGCCGAACATGCCGGTGCGGCTGCACCGCGCGACAATGGAAAAGGTCATGAGATCAATCCGGGATGACGGCGGTGCCGTCGATCTCGACCAGCCAGTCCGGCCGCGCCAGGGCCGAGACGACGAGACCGGTCGAAACGGGATGCACGCCTTTGATATACTCGCCCATGGTGCGGTAGACTGCCTCGCGATGGCGCACGTCGGTGATGTAGACCACCACCTTGACCAGATGCTCCATGGTGCCGCCGCACTCTTCGATGAGCTGCCTGATGTTCTGCATCACCTTATGCGTCTGCTCGGCCGGATCGTGGCTGCCGATATTCTTGGCGGTGTCGAGATCCTGCGGGCACTGGCCGCGCAGATAGACCGTCCGGCCGCCCCGCGTGACGACCGCCTGGCACAGATCATTGTCGAGCTTCTGCTCGGGATAGGTGTCCTTGGTGTTGAACTTGCGGATTCTCGTATGCGCCATCCAGGTCTCCATTAGATCGGGCTCGTGGCTGTTGTCAGCGTCGGTCAGGCGTCCACCGTCTCGCGCTGCGCCGCAGCGTGATAGGCCAGATATTTGCGCTGCGTCGAAATTCGGTCGGCGACATGCTTGGCATCATGCCAGACGCCCCAGATGAAACTCGACCCTCTTCGCGACTGCCAAGGCAGGCCGAGAAAATAGATCCCAGGCTCGACCGAGACGCCGCGTTGGTGCCTTGGCCGGCCCCTCTCGTCAAAAGCATCGACCTTCAACCAGCTGTAGTCGACGGCAAAGCCTGTCGCCCAGATGATCGCCGCTATCCCGGCGCCCGCCAGATCGAGGTCACGAAGCGGGTTGGTCAAGCAGTCCGGATCCGGGTCGATCCGACGGGCCGCGGGCTCCTGCGGAAGGTCGAGGCCGTTGCGCGCGACATAGGCATCGGCCTCGTCCAGCAGCGACATCAGGTTGGCGTCACCGCGGGCAATGTTCTTCGCCAGATCGGGCGCGAAGGTCAGTATGCCGTCCTGATATGCTTTTGTCATGCCGACCAGGGTAAGCCCCTGCGCCGCCAGCCGACGGAAATCAATCGTTTCGCCGCCACGCGCGCCGCTCACCGCAATCGTGACATGCTCCGTGCCAGGCCCCGGGGTTTCGAGGTCCCATTTGCCGAGAACGCCAAGCCACCAGCAGAAATCACGCCCGCGATAGGCACGCGGCGGGCGGTCGTGCGGGCCGACCGAGAGGTAGACGCGCCGCCCCGAGCGCTGCAGCTCATCGGCGATCTGCACACCTGACGATCCTGCCCCGACCACCAGCACCGCGCCCTTTGGCAACTGCCCGGGATTGCGGTACGCGCTGGAATGAATCTGCAGAATGCCGGCATCGCCGGGGACAAGGGCGGGGATGACGGGGACCTGGAAAGGTCCGGTCGCCGCGACGATGCTGCTGGCTTCGATCACCCCGGCCGACGTCTCGACGCGAAACCCGGGTCGACCGACATTTCTTTGCGCGAGCTTGACCTCGACGCCGCAGCGGATCGGCGCATTGATCTGCCTTGCATAGGCGGCGAAATAGTCCGCAACCTCCTCCTTGGAGGGAAAGCCGTCAGGACCCGTCACGGGAAATTCCATGCCTGGGAAACGGTCATGCCAGGCCGGGCCATTGGCGACGAGCGAGTCCCATCGCTGCGAACGCCAGCGCTCGGCGATCCGGCCACGCTCAAGGACAAGATGCGGCACGCCGCATTTGCTCAGATGCTCCGACATAGCCACTCCCGCCTGGCCACCGCCGACGACAAGCGTGTCTATTTTTTCCACCGACATTTCTGCGTCCTTTCCCCCCAAGAGTTTCTGATGCGAGGAGGTCAGATCGCTGGTGTACTGGAGGGACTGATTAGCGAAAATTACGATTTCACGTGGCAGTGGTTAGCTTGTCCCTAAATGCCGGGACACGGGCCGACGCGCGGCTACGACAGCATCGCCCTGGCCGCTTTTTCGCCGATCATCATGGACGGCGCATTGGTGTTGCCGCCGATCAGCGTCGGCATGATCGAGGCGTCCGCCACACGCAGATTGTCGAAGCCGCGCACCTTGAGACTGACGGGATCGACCACCGCCATGGTGTCGTTGCCCATCTTGGCCGTGCCAACCGGGTGATAGACGGTCAAGGCTTCGGCACGCAGATAGGCGAGGATCTCGTCGTCGGTGACGACATCGGGTCCGGGCAGGATTTCCGGTCCGCGGATGTCGGCGAAAACCGGCGAAGCAAGGATGGAACGCGCGACCTTTATACCTTCGACAAGGGTCAGTGCATCCTGCCCGTCGCTGAAGAAGCGGTGATCGATCAGCACGTTGCGGCGGGTGCCGTCACGCTCGAGCGTGATTTCACCGATGCTTCCGGGCCGCAGCACGCAGGTGTGCACGGCATAGCCGTGGCCATATTCGACAAGCCGGCCGCGATGGCTGCGATAGCCGGGGACAAAGTGGAATTGGACATCGGGAATATCGCCGGCATATTTCGTCTTGGCGAAGCCGCCGGCCTCGACGTAATTGGTCGTCAGCATGCCTTTGCGGCGGACGAAATACTGAAAAGGCGCCGCCAGCATCGCTGGCAGATTGGCGAGCGACAGGCCGAGCGTCCTGGCGCTGTTCGATCGCATCGTGATCATTCCGTCGACATGGTCGCGCAGGTTCTTGCCGACGCCCGGCACGTTCATGACCGGTTCCACCCCCGCCGCCTTCAGCTCGTCGGCTGGGCCGATGCCGGAAGCAAGCAGGATGCGCGGCGATCCGATCGCGCCTGCGCTGAGCACGATTTCGGCGCGGCACGTCAGCCTTTGGGCTGATCCGTCCCTGATCACATTGACGCCGGTGGCGCGTCCGCTTTCGATCGCCAGGTCAAGCACCTCGACGCCTGACAGGACCTGGAGGTTCGGGCGGCCGAGAACCGGCCGGACGAAGGCAGTGTAGGCTGAGAAGCGCTCCCCCCTGTTCTGGGTCACATTGTAGATGCCGAGGCCGAGTTGGCCATCGGCGTTGAAGTCGCGGTTTTCGGGCAGGCCCACGCCCCGACCCGCCTCTACCCACAGCCTGGATACGGCGTTGGGGTCACGCGGATTGTCGACCAGCAGTTCGCCCTCGAAGCCATGATAGGCCGGGTTTTGCGACAGGAGATTGCGCTCGAGCTGCTTGAACACCGGCAGCACGTCGGCATAGGACCACCCTGCGCAGCCGAGTGCCGCCCACTCATCATAGTCCTGCGCGGCGCCTCTGATATAGACCATCGAATTGATCGAACTCGACCCGCCAAGAAGCTTGCCCCGGTTGACCGGTATGCGGCGGTTGTTGAGCAGCGGCTGCGGCACGCCCTTGTAGCCATAGTCGAAGTTCGGATTGCCGTAGAGCGAGAGAATGCCGGCCGGTACCCGCACCCTTGTGCGGTCGTCGCTACCGCCGGCTTCGATCAGGCAGACGCGGTTGGCGGGGCTAGCGCTCAGCCTGTTGGCCAGGACACAACCGGCCGAGCCCGCGCCGATGACGATGTAGTCGAATTCCGCGGTCGCGATGCTCATGCCATGCCTGCTAGTGCTCTTCGTCTTCGTCGTTTTTCAAGAGCTCGAGGATTTCCCGCTTCATGGCGATGAAGCTCGGCTCCATGACCAGATCCATGCTGCGTGGGCGCCGGAGGCCGACGCGGATTTCCTTCTTGATCTGGCCGGGCCGGCCCGACATGACGAGCACCCGGTCCGCCAGCAGGATCGCCTCGTCAATGTCATGCGTGACGAACAGAACCGTCTTCTTGGAATGGTCCCAGATCCTCAGCAAAAGCTTCTGCATTGAGTGGCGTGTCTGGCTGTCGAGCGCTCCGAAGGGTTCGTCCATCAGCAGCACCTGCGGATCGTTGGCGAGCGCACGTGCAATCGCCACGCGCTGCTTCATGCCGCCCGACAGCTGCGAGGGATAATGGTTGGCGAATTTTGCCAGGCCGACCTCATGGAGAAAATGTTCGACGATGGCCCTGCGCTCGGCCGCCGACATGCCCTTGCGCTTGGGACCGTATTCGACGTTCTGCGCCACCGTCAGCCAGGGGAACAGCGTGTAGGCCTGAAACACCATGCCGCGATCCGGACCTGGCTCGGTAACCGGCTTGCCGCCGACCGAGATCATGCCGCCGGTGCGCTCCTCGAGGCCAGCAATGAGATAGAGCAGGCTCGATTTGCCGCAGCCGGACGGACCGACGATCACGCAGAACTCATTGGGCACGACATGGAAGGAGATGCCGTCCAGCGCCAGCACCGCGTTGTCGCCCTTGCCGTAGCGCAGGACCACATTGTCGATGGCGATGTCGGAACTCTTCGGTTTCGTCGCGAGTGTCAGGGCGTCCATGTCGGCAAACTCCTCAATTGGCCCAGGGAGCGACGAGGCGGCGAATGCCCCGGAACAACTGGTCGGTGCAAAGACCAAGGATGCCGATCATGGCGATGGCCATGAAGATGACGTCGACCTGGAAGCCGCGCATCGCCTTGAGCGAGATGTATCCAAGCCCGCTGCGGGCGGCGACGAGTTCGGCAACGACGAGATAGGTCCAGGCCCAGCCCATGGTGACGCGCAGCACGTCGAGCACGTTCGGAAGCGTGGCCGGAAAGACGATGTGGAAGACCGTGTCGCCGCGTTTCGTGCCGAGCGTATAGGCAGCGTTGACGAGGTCGCGCTGAACGCCGCGGGCGCTGTCGGCGATCATCACCAGCTGCTGGAAGAAGATGCCGAAGATGATCACGGCCACGCGCTGCTCGATGCCGATGCCGATCCACAAGATGAAAAGCGGCACGAAGGACGTCACCGGCAGATAGCGGATAAAGTTGACGAGCGGGTCGAGCGCCGCCTGGACGATGCGGTAGGTGCCCATCGTCAAACCGAGCGGCACCGCCACGACGCTCGAAATGACGAAGCCGATCAGCACCACCTGGACGCTGGCGAGCACGTGCTCCCACAACGACCCGTCAAGCGCCATGCTGATGGTGGTGAACAGTACGGATTCCGGGCGCGGCAGGAACATTTCCTTGACCGCTCCGGAATAGGTCAAGGCAAACCAGCCGCCGATGACCGCGCCCCAGACCAGGACGCTGAGCGTGATGGAGAGAGGGCGCGACACGGCCTGAAAAGGCGTGGTGATGGCTTTCCAGGCGGATCGACCGGGCTGATTTTTTTCCACGCTCGTGGTCACGATATGGCTGATGGGAGACGTTGCATTCGGTGCCAGTGTCACAGGGAAACCTTTTGGGCTGGATGGACCGCAGGCGAGAGGCTCGGCCCGCGGTCCAGCGAGCTCACTTTACCAGGATAGGTTACTTCGCAGGGCCAGATCACTTCGCAAGGAAAGACGTATCGACGAGGTCGTCGTATTTGATGTCCATCTTGAGCTTGCCGAAGCCGCCCCAGATATCACCGCCGAGCTTGATCAGCTTGCCGGCTTCACCACCCTCGCCGCCGGCGAAGAATTGGGCATTGCGCTCCTTGCCATAGAAGTTCACGCCCGCGGCGGAGGAGGCGAAGTCCTTCGGCTCCTTCAGCCAGCCGCCGACGCCCTTGGCCATCACCTCGTAAGCCTTCTCGGGATTTTCCTTGATGAACTCGTTGGCCTTGTAGAGCCCCTTCACCAGCGCCTCGACATCGCCGGGGTTCTTCGTGATGTAATCGCAGTTCAGGGCCACCACATCGACGATCAGGCCGGGTGTCTTTGAGGAGTCGATCAGCACCTGTCCCTTGTTTTCCTTCTTGGCCAGCGTCAGATGCGGTTCCCAGGTGACGGCAACGGGAATGCGGTCGGCCATGAAGGCGGCGGCGGCATCATCCGCGGTCATGTTGGTGATCTTCACATCGGCCTGGCTGAGACCGGCCTGCTTGAGCAGGATGTTGAACCAGAACTGAGAGACCGAGCCTTCGTTCAGCCCGACTTCCATGCCTTTGAGATCAGCGACGCTCTTGACGTTGCTGGGCGCCAGGACGCCGTCGCCGCCATGGCTGTCGTCCAGGGCATAGACCGATTTGAAGCAGACGTCCTTGGAACGGTACTTCATGATTTCGTCGATGGTCGAGGCGCTGCCGTCGAGCTCGCCGGCGGCGACGGCCGCCATGTACATCGATGCTTCCTCGATGACTTCGAGCGAGACATCGAGGCCGCCTTCCTTGAAGTAGCCCATGTCGCGCGCAAGGAAGAGCGGGCCGTACCCGACCCAGGTCGTCATGCCCAGCTTCAAGCTGCCGGCTTCGGCGTGGAGGCTCACCGAAAGCGCGCTGAGGGCAATGCCGGCCGCAAGCGCGGCACGGCGAAACTTCGAGATTATTGTCGTCATTATGTTCCCCTGTCTTTTTCTGAGGGCAGGCGCTGTCCGCACCAAAACAACCCGCTTCGGACGCATCGCCGAAGGCTGCCACCTGACGTTCTTTTTGTTCTCTTTCAGCCGGCGGATGGAGCAAAGCACGCTGTGTGCGATGCACAAATAATGATTTTCGATAATTCTGCTTAGGCTGGGCCTAACCAAGCCGGCACTGCTGCGTCTGCGCCACCCACAGACTTTGGCGTGAGACGGGCTGACGATCCCGATGACCTCATCGTCGCTTTCAGAGAGGTCAACGACGGTCGCCTCCTGGAATTGGCGAAGCTAGCTATTGACCTGGCCTCTAGACCGCGACCTGCCCTCGCGCATTCAATGGCGACATCAATACCAACGCCTTCTTCCGTGTGCTCGCTGATGAAGGCCGGCACGCTTGTGGGATCGAGGCAGATCGCATCCAGCATTAGCTATTTTGCCAGACCGCGGCGATGGGCATTTTGGCTCGCTCACGAAGATCACCGCGGCACCAGCCGCGGACGGCTAGCAATGTCAGCGCGCCAATGGGGTCGAGGCCGGAAGTCAGCACCGTATACCTGACGTCACACAAGAGTCAAAAACTTACCCAATAATGTGGGAAGAAGCCGTCGAGATCAGAAGACAAGGTTAAGCCTGACCGATGTCTTCAGAGTTTTGCTCATATCTTTCAAAGCCGCATCCAATTTATAACATCGGTTCGAACTCAGCTTGAAGATGCCTTGAATTTCGCACCAGCGGATGCATGCATCGGAAACTACTGGATTCTGCGGAGATTCAGGAAGTCAGGCGGGAGTAGAGGAGCTTCGCGTTGCTTTGAACTGTGAGCGGCTCCCCCGCTTCCGACGCGAAGCGGGGGAGTATCCGTCTCATGCCTGATCCGTCCAGGTCTTACGTCTTGGCGGCGTTCCGGGCAGCCTCGAATACATCGCGTGCGGACGTCGTACCCGCTACGTGCTCCGTACCCTGGACCCCGAGGGCCATCCATCCCGCGTTGACGGCCTCAAACATCGCTTCGGCTGGTCCTGTCTGGCCCTTCGGAATGCCGAACTGCTCGAATGCTGCTGGCCACTCGGCCCGCGGGACGGCAAAGGCTTTGACGTCGAGCTTCATGACTTCACCCAATTGCGCGGCGACCTCATCCGCGCTCACCATCGAACCGAGTTCGATGACCCGATGCCCCGACCACGCCGGCCCGCTCAGAAGCCTTGCAACCTCAGCGCCGATGTCGTTGGTCGCGACCATGGTCGATTTCCGATTTGTCGGGTTGTAGTAGACGGGCAGCGTGCCGCCCTGGACTACGTGCAAGCCGTAGAGGAAGTTTTCGAAAAACCCGCCGGCCCGTACATATGCGATCGGCAGTGTCAGGTCGCGAAAGCCCTGCTCCAGAAGCGACAGGGCCGTGATCATCCCCAGCCCGCTGGTCCTGTTCGCGCCCATCGACGAGAGTGCGACCATCCGCGGCGGCGCCACCTTGGTGAGCGCCTCGACATAGTTCGCGATGACGCCCTTGGCTTCCCTGAAATCCGGCGAAGGTGCCCAGACGGCCGGCAACATGATAAACGCGCCGTCGACGCCCTCGAGCGCCCGCTCGATGGCGGTCGCATCGTTCCAGTCGCCGTCGACCAGTTCGACGCCCTGGTCCGCCCAGCTTGCCGCCTTGGCGCGGTCGCGGACCAGCGCGCGTACCTTCTTGCCTTGCGCCAGCAAATGCCTTGCGGCGGCACCGCCAACATTTCCCGTAATTCCCGTCACTAAAAACATGTGTTTCTCCTGATGTTGAGGGACTGCACTGCCCCGGTTGGTTCAACGGATGAGCGGCAGAATGGCCCGGATACGGGGATGGCGCGCGTAGAGGCCGCCCCATGTCATCGCACCCAGAAGCAGGGAGATTATTTCCGGCGCCGACCCCAACTCACCGATGCGGACATGGGCGCAGATGGCACCTCCCAAAAAGCCCGTCACCAGGATCGCGCCGAGCACGGTGGTAGCCGGGATGGCGTAAAGGATGGCGCAGGCGAGTATGATCGGACCCACGACATGGGTCAGGTCCATCGAGAACCCGGTTTCCTGCAACGTGCTCGCGATCTGTGCCGGCGCGAAAAGCTGAATGGTACCGTCTGCCGCCAGAGCGACAACGACAAACGCGCTCATGATCCGGCCCGCCCACAGGGCGCCATGCAGGGCCACAGTTTTAGGCATCTGACGCAGGTTCATAGTTTCGGACACTTGTCATTCTCCGATGGGAGGATCCCATATTCGAAGCTTACTGTGCCTCTTAGGCGTGATAAACACCGAGAAAACGAACCAACTGTTCTCTTTTTGGGACACAATACCGAGGCACGAAAATGCAGAATCTCGAACCCATCCTCATTTTCATAACGGTAGCGGAAATGGGGAGCTTCACCCGCGCGGCGGATAGCCTGGGTATCCAAAAAGGGAGGGCCTCAACGGCGGTCCGGAAGCTGGAGGAAGATATCGGTGTCAGGCTCCTGCACCGGACGACGCGCAGCGTGCAATTGACTGAGGACGGCCGCGCATTTCATGCCCGTGCCCGCGATCTGCTTGCTGAAGTCGATGACCTGCACTCGATGTTCGCAGGCGATCGCGTGGCACTTCGTGGGCGTTTGCGGGTCGATCTTCCGACCGAGGTGGCGCGCACAACGATCGTGCCGGCCTTGCCGGATTTCATGGCGACACATCCCGAGTTGGAGCTGGAGGTGTCGAGCACGGATCGACAGGTGGATCTGGTTCAAGAGGGGTTCGACTGCGTATTGCGGCTTGGCCCCATAAGGGACGAGACGCTGATTGCCCGCCCACTGGGCCTGTTGCGTATGGTCAACGCTGCCAGTCCCGCCTATCTCGCGCGCTTTGGCGTCCCTCGATCGCTAGAGGATCTCCAGCGTCAGGAACATCGGACAATTCATTTTTCGACGACACTGGGCGCAAGGCCCCATGGATGGGAATATCCGGACGGCGACAGCTACGCGACGCTTCAGTTGCCAGGTGCGCTGCACGTCAACAGCGCGCAGACCTACGAAGCCGCTGCCCTCGCCGGCCTCGGCCTGATACAAGCGCCGCTCTTGGGGATTGGTCGATACTTGGAGAGTGGCACGCTTGTGGAGATCCTACCCGATTTTCGTCGCCGGGCGCTCGCCGTGTCCCTCGTCGTGGCACATCGGAGCAATCTGTCGCGCCGGGTCCGCGCATTCATGAAATGGATCGAAGATGTGCTGGCGCCGTATATGGAGTAGCGAGACGAACATCTCCGTGCCGCCGTCGAAATCAACATTCTGAAGCTATGTCTGCCGGTCGGCGACCCAACAGAATGCGGCACTGAAACCGGCGACCTTTGACGTCCGACATGAGATGTCCTCAAACTTTCCGCCTTCTGTCTCCCCAACGCCGTGCCCATGCACAGAACCATTCCGTATCAAGTTCGGAGGTATCCGGTTGCTCGCAACCCTATCCGGGGCCGCCGTCGATCTCCGTAGCGTAGCAAAACGGGCAATCGAAACGAATGGCCGTTTTCAGGCCCGGGAACGGCGAGGATGGGGCGCGAAGCGGTCATGCCGGACGTCACCTGCGAGAGTTTGCTTCGGGTCAGATCAAGTCGATACGCGCGACGAGCCTGAAGGTCCGCTTCTGGCCTTCCGAGCCTCGAACTCGCCAGTCCGCTTTTTCGGCCCAATAGCGGTCGCTTACAGGGGCACGTTCCGAAGGTCAGCACCTGACGCGAGCAGATCCTTGCTAGAGGTGAACGAGGTCAGTTTGAATCCTTACCGCAAAGGCAAACCTACGTTCTCAACGAGTTCGTCCAGTCCTTGCTCGCAAAATTGCAACACCCCCTCTTGACGGTCGGCGTCATCAGATTCAGTTTTCGTGACGCACGATAATCGCGAAAATACCATGGCCGACGACACGCCCAAACGGAAGCGAGGCCGCCGACTGAAGGGCAGCGCTCCGATGTCCCCAGCCGAGCGTCAGCGGCGCCGTCGCCAGCGGCTCATTGAAGCCGCACAGGTGGGGTTCCTGGTGCGCCTGTATTCCGAGCGGATGGCGGGACGGCTTGAAACGGCGGAGAAGCAAATCCGGGAGTTGACAATCGCGCTGCAGGAGAAGGATCGCCCAGCCTATCCTGGTCTGGTGACCAAGATCGAATTCTCGATTGAAGTCCTAAGGGAGAACCTGACGCTGCTCCAGGAGGCACTCCCACCAGACGGAAAACGCTCTCCGACTTGAATTTCGTACCGAGCCACGGCCATCGAATAGCTCAAATTGGCATTCTGGGTTTACATCGGTAGCCAAGCCCCTAGTTTTAGAGCTTCGCGCCGTGCACCCCGAGTGCGCGGATGATCGAGAACGGGACCGTGAGCTTAGGCCGGCCCCTCAAGAACTTCCGAAAGGATGACTGCTATGACACAGGCCAAGAATGGCGATACCGTGCGTATCAACTACAATGGACGCCTAGTCGACGGCACTCAATTCGATTCTTCCGGCAGCGAACCGCTGCAGTTCACACTGGGTGAAGGACAAGTGATCTCCGGTCTTGAAACCCATGTCGAGGGCATGGAGGTGGGTGCGAAAAGCACCGTCACCGTTCCAGCCGACGCCGCCTATGGCCCTCACCGCCCCGAAGCGGTCATGACCATCGACCGCGCCAAGGTGCCAGACAACATCAACGTTGATATCGGCACTCGATTGCAGGTCAGAACCCGCGACGGTCGCCCCATCCCGGTAACAGTCGTCGAAGTTGACGACGCCAGCGTCAAGCTCGACGGCAATCATCCATTGGCCGGAAAGGATTTGGTGTTCGACGTTGAACTGGTCGAGATCGTTCAGGCGGCGTAAGGCACGAATCCGGCCCAGAATTGGTCGGCTTCGCGGGCTTGCTGATTTGCGAGATGACGGGCCGGTGGTCATGGGGATTCCTGCGGACGTCGCCAAGGCGACTAACCAGACCCTGGCGCGTGCGTGGTCCGTTGCTCTCGATGATCATCCGGACGAACCGGATGGCATTCTCTATCTCTCCCGACTGAACGGGCACACCAATCTGGCTGTCTATGGCCGCGCGGTCGCACGCCTTCGAGCCGTGCGTATCATCAAGCTCATCGCCGCGTGAGGCGTTGCCTCCGCGGTGATTGCGGCCCCGGCCCGACACATCGGGCGCCTGTCGCGCGGGAGATGGTCTTCCGCCTCCAAGACAGGAGCCGGCAAGATATCCCTTTCGCGTCGGTGCCTCCCGGTGATGAAATGTCGCAATTGCCCGGTCGGATCCACGGAAAATTGCCGGCGCCCATTTGCTCGTGAGAAATTGTGTTGCATGACCGACTAGGCTAATGTGTTAGGTCCTTCATGGCGGAGCAAATTAAGAGCGCCTCGCGCGAGCGTATGACGATCCTTGGCGACGTCGATGCTGTCTCCTTCGTGCCGTGGATCCGGCGCCATGCCGCCAAGCTCGGGCTTGTGCAGACCATATCCAGCACCAGTACCGGCCGGATCGAACTCGACGTTGCCGGCCCAGTGGAATTGATCGATATGATGGAAATGGGATGTTCCCTCGGTCCCATCGATGTCTGGGTCGAGGCAATCCACCGCGCGCCGATCAAGGGAGAAACCGGCTAGCTTGAACCTCATGCAGGGACCGGCTCCTCGGCGCATTGGACCAGTCTTGCCTTTTTTTTAGTCATTATTGCCAGTGCGAAAACATTGTGCAAACGTGACAACGCCGGTAGGAGGTCGTCGGCCACGAATTTGCATTCAGAAGATGTCGATCCTGTTCGGAAAGTTGAAGCATGAAGTCACGTACGACCGGCTCTTGGACGCCAGTCGCCCTTTCCGCCGACTTGCCGGTGGGAACCGTAATTCCGGCAAGGACGCCGACCGGACCGATTGCCCTTTGGCGAAGCCAGTCCGGGGGCGTGTCGGCATTCGCGGATAGATGCCCGCATCGCGGCATGCGGTTGTCCCATGGATTCGTGCGCGGCGAGGCCCTTTCCTGCATCTATCATGGCTGGAGCTATGCCCAAGCCGGAAACTGTGTGCGCATCCCGGCCCATCCGGGCCTGACACCGCCGGAGGCGATCCGGGTCGCGACGCGGCAGGTCGAAGAAGGCGACGGGATCATCTGGATTGCCGCGGATCAATCGGCAACTCGTCCTCCGCGACTTGACGGTCTCGCTCCGCTGCGCTCCCTGACGGCATGTGCCGGGATTGCGGCGATAGAGGCGGCCGCTGGCACCGATGCCTCCCCCGGGGGCATTGTCGGATTTGCCAACAATTCACAGACGATCCGGATGCTGGTTGCCTCGCTGGAAGACGAACAGGCGCTGATTCATGTCCTTGTGGAGGGTGACGCCAGCCCACCGGAGCGGATCGCCGCGTCACGGGCAGCGGAGGCCCTACGGCGCATGGCCGAGCATATTCAGCGGAAAGGGATCGCATGATGATCCCAAACGCAATGGTCGACGAATGGTATCCGGTCGGCCTTTTCAGCCAACTGGATGTGAGTGGGCGCAAGACGGCCCTCATGGGCGAGCCGGTCGAGGTGGGACGCGACGCCGAGGGAACCGTCAGGGTTACATCCGCCGATGGCCGCATGCTGCCCGTCTGCGTGCGCTACGGCCATATATGGACGTCGCTCGGCGAACCGCGGAAGCCGCTCTTTGCGATTCCCGAGGCCGACCAACTCGGCCGCCGGCTTGTCGATGTCGGCGTGGTCCGGGTGCGCTGCTCGCCGCTGCGCGCGGTGGAAAACTTTCTGGACATCGCGCACTTTCCCTTTGTGCACACGGACATCCTTGGTGCCGAGCCGCATACGGAAGTTCAGAACTACAAGGTCGACATACGCGAGGACGAAGACGAGGTCTGGGCAACGCAAGTGAAATTCTACCAGCCGCAGGCCGCCAAATCGGCAAGCGGGGGCGTCACCACGGAATACATGTACCGCGTGCCGGCGCCAACCTGCTCCATCCTCTACAAGACCTGCCCGCCGCGTCCCGGTGAATGGGACGTGATCACCCTCTTCGTCCAGCCGCTCGCGGAAGACCTGTGCGACGTCTGGCCATGGATGGCGCTCTTCGACGATGAGACGTCGATGACCGACCTGATCCACTTCCAGCAGACCATCTTCGTGCAAGACAGGTCGATCCTCGAAAACCAGATCCCCCGGCTGCTGCCGCTTGACCCCGGCATGGAGATCCCGACCCGGGCCGATCTGACCTCGGTCGCCTACCGGCGCTGGCTGAAGCGCCACGGCTATACCTATGGCGCGCAACTGGTGGCGCAATGAAGCTTTACGACTACATTCTTTCGCCCAGTTGCTACAAGGTTCGCCTGATGGCGGCGCTGACGGATGTGCGGATCGACATCCGCGCGGTCGATTTCCATCCCGGCGCCGAGCATCGCGGTGCCGAACTCCTGGCGCTCAATCCCGCCGGTGCCATTCCAATTCTGCAGGATGGCGACCTGATCCTAACCGAATCTTCGGCCATGCTCGTCTACCTCGCCTCAAAGGTCGACCCGCGATGGCTTGGCGGCGGTACGGCCGAGGAAGCAGCGCGTGTCCAGCAATGGCTTTCCTTCTCGCATCGGCTGACGGCCAGCCTCGGAGGCGCGCGCCTCCACGAGATGCTTCTGCGTCCTGGCGATATCGCCGGCCTACAGGCACAGGGAACCGCAGCCTTGCGCGAATTGGAAGCGGGTCTCGTCGAACAGAGTATCCGTGGCATGCGGTTCCTCGCCTCGCAACGGGCGACGATTGCCGATATCGCCTGCTTTCCCTATGTGGCGCTGGCGCCGGACGGCGGCGTCTCGCTCGATCCCTACCCCACGATCCGGCTCTGGTCCCGTGCCGTACGCAGCATAGAAGGCTTCATCGAGATGCCCGGCATCCACCGGTTGCACGATTTGAAGCCGGAACCCCTCCCTGAAACCAGTGGGTTCTGACGTGGCAGGCTACCTTTTTGAGAATTGCGTGGCAGTCATCGTCGACACGGGCGACGGCCTTGGTGTCCGGCGCAACGTGGACGTGCTGACCGATGGCCCCGCGATCAGGGCGATCGGCGAAGGTCTTGGCAAAGGACCGCTGCCCGCCGGGACCATCACGCACGACGCCGCTGGCTGGTTCGTCTATCCTGGGCTCGTGAACACCCACCACCACTTCTTCCAGTGTTTCGTGCGCAACCGAGCGGATCTCGACTGGACGAAGTTGTCGGTGATGGAATGGCTCGACCGCATCTATCCGATCTTTTCGCGGCTGACCGAAGACTGCTTCTACCACGCCTCGGTCACCGCGATGGCCGAGATGATCAAGCACGGCTGCACCACGGCGTTCGATCACCAGTATTGTTTTCCACGCCATGCCGGCAAGCGGCTGATCGACCGCCAATTCGAGGCCGCCGACCTCCTGGGCATGCGCTTCCATGCGGGCCGCGGTGGCAACACTCTGCCGAAGTCGGAAGGCTCCACCATTCCCGACGCCATGCTGGAAACGACTGACGAGTTCATCGCCGATTGCGCCCGCCTTATCGACACCTATCACGACGCCGGCCCGTTCAGCATGCGCCAGCTTGTCGTCGCCCCTTGCCAGCCGGTCAACTGCTACCGCGAAACCTTTGTGGAATCGGTGGCGCTGGCACGAGATCGGGGCGTCCAGATGCACACGCATGTCGGCGAAGGCGAAAGCCGGGTTATCGAGGCCCGGTACGGCATGCGGACCGTCGACTACTGCGCGGAACTCGGCTTCGCGGGGCCGGACGCCTTCTATGCCCATTGCTGGGAACTGACCCACGACGAACTGCGCAAGATGGCTGCAAGCGGAACCGGCGTCTCCCATTGCCCAGAACCGGTCTATCTGGTTGGCGCGGAAGTCACGGACATTCCGGCCATGTCGGCCTTCGGCCTCCGTGTGGGGCTCGGTTGCGACGGTGCCGCCTCGAACGACAATTCCAACTTGATGCACTGCATCCACTCCGCCTACATGCTGCAGTGCCTGGCGGCATCGACGCGTGCGCATCCTGTCCCGCCGCCGGCCGACTTCCTCGGCTATGCCACGACGGGCGGCGCGGCGCTCCTGGGCCGAGGTGACATCGGCCGGCTTGCGCCCGGCATGGCCGCCGATCTCTTCGCCATCGACACCCGGCGCATGGACTATGTCGGCACCCGGCACGATCCGCTGAGCCTGATCGCCAAGGTCGGCATCGGCATGCCGACGGACCTGACCATGATCAACGGCCGTGTCGTCTGGTCGAAAGGCGAGTTCACCGGGCTCGACGAGGGGCGGCTATTCGCCGACGCCGAGGCGGCACTTGCCTCGGTTCAAATCTAGAAACTTGAAAACAGAGGAACCTAAATGCTGAAAAATCTCAACCGCAGAATACTGATGAAGGCCGCCGCCGCCTCCGGCCTCGCCGCGGTGCTGGGCGGTCGCTCCGCGCTCGCCGCCGACGAACCCTTGGGCATCACGCTCGTGGTCCCCTCGCCGGTCGGCGACGTCGGCTGGGGCCGGGCGCTTGCCGACGGCCTGGAGCCGGTAAAGGCCGCTTATGGCGACAAGGTAAAAGTCACGATCATCGAAAACATCGCGGAAGGCCCGGATGCCGACCGCATCATGAACAAGACCGTTGCCGACGGGAACAAATTCCTGATCGCCGGCTCCTTCGGCTACCAGAACGGCGCCCTCCAGGCCGCCCACCGCAATCCCGGCGTCACCGTGCTGCACGCCTCCGGCTTTCAGGTGGCGCCGAACTTCTCGCCCTTCGCCGCCAAGTATTTCCAGGGTACCTATCTGATGGGAATGGCCGCTGCCGCGCTGTCCAAGACCGGCAAGCTCGGTTCGGTCTCTGCCTTCGCCATTCCAGAACTGATCACCTCCATCAACGCCTTCACGTTGGGCGCGCAGGCGGTGAAGCCTGATATCGAGGTCTCGGTCGTCTGGGTAAACTCTTGGTTCGATCCGGCCAAGGAACAGGAAGCCGCCAAGGCCTTGCTGGCGCAGAAATGCGACGTGATCTTCTCCAATGCACAGGACACGCCGTCGGTCATCGCGGTCTGCGAGGAGGCCGGCATCTACACCTTCAACCTCAATTCCTCGATGAAGAAATACGCTCCGAAAACCTATCTCGGTTGCGTCGCGACGGATTGGTCGCCTTTCTTCAAGGCCTCGGTCGACGCCCATCTCGCTGGCACGTTCAAGGGTGCCAACGCCTTCCTCGGCGTCGGCGACAAGGTCGTCGAGGTCGTCGACTGGAGCCCGGACGTGCCCGCCGACATGATGGCCAGGATCAAGGAGGTCGAGACCAAGATCGCTAATGGCGGTTTCTCGCCATTCACCGGACGGATCGCCAAAGCCGATGGCAGCGATGGCGTCCCCGCCGGCGCTACGCTCACGGATGCCGAGATTGTCGCGATGGACTGGCACGTCAAGGGCGTCACCACCCCTCTGCCGAAGTGATCCTATGACTGCTTCGCTCCTGTCGCTTCGCGGCATCTCCAAGAAATACGGCCAGATCCATGCCAATCAGGACATCGATCTGGACGTGGCTCCACGGTCGATTCACGCGATCCTCGGGGAAAACGGGGCGGGCAAATCGACGCTGATGAAGCTGATTTACGGCGTCGAACAGCCAGACGGCGGAACCGCCTTCTGGGACGGCGAACCCTTGCGCCTTGCCTCCCCCGCGGAGGCGCGGCGTAAGGGGATCAGCATGGTTTTCCAGCATTTTTCGCTCTTCGAAACCCTGACCGTGGTGGAGAACATTCGACTGGTCGTGCCAGGCCGGAAAGCCCGCCTGGCGGAGCGCACCCGCGCGCTCGGGGACGAGTTCGGCTTGGAGGTCGATCCACTCGCCCAAGTGCATGCGCTCTCCGTAGGCGAGCGGCAGCGGGTAGAGATCATCCGTTGCCTGATGACCAATCCGAAGCTGCTGATCCTCGACGAACCAACCTCTGTCCTGCCCCCGCAATCGGTGGGCAAGCTTTTCGAGACGTTGCGCCGGCTACGCGACGGCGGCGTCTCCGTCCTGTTTATCTCGCACAAACTGGACGAAATCCGTGCAGTCTGCGACCGGGCGACCATCCTGCGCGGCGGGCGCGTGACCGGAAACGTCGACCCGCGCGATCACGATACGCACGACCTTGCCTGCATGATGATCGGCCGCGACATGCCGGAGCCAGCGCCGGCACTTCCCATGCCCCGGGGGGAAAAGCGGCTCGAGATTATCGGCCTGGACTATCGGCCCCACGACCTCTTTGCCGTTGCGCTCTCAGATGTCGACCTCACGCTGCGTTCCGGCGAAATCCTCGGCATAGCCGGCATTTCGGGGAATGGGCAGAGCGAGCTCGCCGCGCTCGTCTCCGGCGAGACGCTGCTGCCGAAGGGACAGCGCGACCATATCCACATGATGGGCAAGGATGTGAGCGCGCTCGACGCGGCCTCGCGCAGAAAACTCGGATTTGCCTTCGTCCCTGAAGACCGGCTCGGTCGCGGCGCGGTACCCGAGATGTCGCTCGTCCGCAATAGCCTGCTGACGGCTCATCCGCTCGGGCTTTTGAGACGCGGTCTGGTCGACAAGGCGCGGGCGACGGCGTTCACCAATGACTGCATCCGGCAATATGATGTGCGCACGCCCGGCCCGGACGCGGAGGCCGGCGCGCTTTCGGGCGGCAATCTGCAGAAATTCATCGTCGGCCGCGAGATCATGCTGTCCCCGAAACTGCTGCTCGTGGCGCAGCCGACATGGGGCGTCGACATCGGTGCCGCATCCGCCATACGCAGGCGCCTCGTCACACTGCGCAACGGAGGCATGGCGATCCTCGTCATCTCCGAGGAACTGGAGGAACTCTTCGAACTCTGCGATTCCATCCAGGTGCTCCATCACGGCCGGCTGAGCCCGCCGCTGGTCACGAACGACACCAGGCCGGAGGACATCGGGCGATACATGATCGGAGCATCTGCAACCGCCGGCCAGGTTCCCGCATGAACGCTTTTCCAGTGTCTATCCTCCCGGCCCTTGTGCGCCGGGAGCACGCCTCGCTCGCTGCTACGCTGCTTGCCCCTCCCGCCGCGCTCGCCGTGGCGATCCTTTTCAATCTTGGGCTCTACGTGCTGATCGGCCGGGACCCGGCAGCAGTCGTCTATGCGATGCTCCTCGAGCCGTTCCTGTCCTGGGCCTCATTCTCGGAAGTGCTGCTCAAAACAGGACCGCTGCTTCTCGTCGCGCAGGGGCTGGCGATTGGTTTTCGCGCAAAGGTGTTCAACATCGGGGCCGAAGGCCAGTTTATCCTCGGCGCCATCTTCGCCTCGGCCATTCCCGTATGGTTTCCGCTGGCAACGGGCCTTTGGATCTGGCCATCGATGCTGCTCCTCGGGGCCATAGGCGGCGCCCTCTGGGCGTCGATAACCGCCTTCTGGCGCGTCCGGCTCAACGCCAACGAGATTCTTGTCTCCCTGATGCTGAGCCTCGTTGCCGTACAGGTGCTCAACTACCTGCTGCTTGGCCCGTGGAAGGATCCCAATGGCTTCAACTTTCCTCAATCCGTGATGTTCCAGTACGATGCGATGGTGCCGATCCTGATCCCCGGCACCCGCGTCAACGTCTCGCTGCTTCTGGCATTTGCCTTGTCCATCGCGGCATGGGCATTCATACAGAAGAGCTTCACCGGCTACAAACTGCAGGTTGGCGGGCTCGCGCCGCGTGCTGCCGCCTATGCCGGTTTCGCCGAGGGACGGGCGATCTGGCTCTCTCTGCTCATCGGCGGCTTCGCCGCGGGACTGGCGGGCGCGGCCGAGGTGGCCGGCCCTATCGGTCAACTGCAGCGCTCGATCTCGACGGGTTATGGCTACGCGGCTATCATCGTCGCCTATCTCGGCGGTCTGCATCCCCTGGGCATCGTTTTTTCGGCGCTCATCATGGCGGCGCTCTATATCGGCGGCGACAACGCCATGGTGTCGGCCAATCTGCCGGTCGCCGCGGTGCGCGTCTTCCAAGGCAGCCTGCTCCTCGCCTATCTCATCGCCGCTGCCTTCGTGCGCTACCGTCTCGAATGGCGCCGTCCCGCCCACCGGAGCCCATCATGAACGCCGTCGAGTTCGTCCTTGCCGGCATGCTCGCGGCCGCAACGCCGTTTCTTCTCGCGTCGCTGGGCGAGCTGGTGGCCGAACGCACCGGGGTGCTCAATCTCGGTGTGGAAGGATTGATGGCATTCGGCGCGGTCCTCGCCTTCATCATCGTCTATCATGGCGGCGGGCATTTCCTGGGTTTCCTCGCCGCGGGCGCCGGCAGCGCGGCGTTGTCCCTCGTCTTTGCCATCGTCACGCTCGGGTTTCGTGCAAACCAGGTGGCGACTGGCCTCGCCATCGGCATCCTCGGCCAGGGCCTCTCGGCGCTGTTCGGCAAGACCTATGAAAGCCTTACTGTCCGGGGGCTTCCAAAGCTCGCCTTGCCCTGGCTTTCCGATATCCCGGTCGTCGGCGGGCTTTTCACGCAGGATGTCGTCGTCTGGCTTTCCCTTGCGGCGACCTTGGCCATCTGGGCGATGTTTGCCTATACGAAGGCCGGGCTCGTCATCCGGGCCGTCGGTGAAAACCCCAAGGCGGCGCACGCAATCGGCTATCCGGTCATCGCCGTCCGCCTCGCCGGAGTCACGTTCGGCGGCGCGATGGCAGGCTTTGCCGGCGCCTACGCCGCAGTGGTTTATACGCCGCTTTGGGCAGATGGAATGATCGCCGGGCGCGGCTGGATTGCCATTGCCCTCGTCGTTTTCGGAACGTGGCTCACCGGTCGGATTTTCCTGGGTGCATGCCTCTTCGGCGCGGTGTCGCTTTTGGCTCTCGCCGCGCAGGCAACGGGACTGGACGTGCCGTCGCAACTGCTTTCAAGCTTGCCCTACCTGGTCACGATCATCGTACTCGGCATCATTTCATCAGACCGCCGCATGATGCAGCTCAACGGCATCGCCTCGCTCGGTGACCCCTTCGAGCATTAACAACAGCTAAATTTAGTTTCCATGCGAGTTGTGGCTCAGCTTTATCCCAAAGCGGGTCAATCAATGCATTTTAACCACGGCGCTATGAGCGCGGCCGCATTGGGGCCGACAGCGGGCGGGCAGCTTTAAGCTACAAATAGCTAGAAGCGGACATTGCTGCACTCCGCTTGCTTCGTCGAGAAGCTGGCCTGGGCGGACACTCGGATCTCCAGACTGAAAGGTCGGAATGCGCCCTGACCCGGATATTGTCTTGGTTGCCGGTTCGGACATTCCCGTCGCCGCGAGCTTCCTTCTGCAAATCGCCGGCCACAGCGTCGCAGTTCAGGGGAACGAATGGGTTCGGAGTATCTGGGCCGGACACGCCTTAGATCTTCAGATGCTGAAGAACTCGGCTCGCCGTTCCCTCGGTTACATCCCCAGCATCGTCGATACGGCCAAGTTTTAGCACCGCCCAGTTGTCGGCGACGCCAAGCGCGAAGGGCAGGTTCTGCTCGACGATCAGGATCGTCGTGCCGTTGGCCCGGCGTTCTTCCTTGAGAGCTGTGGCGATGCGTTCGACGACGGAGGGCTGCAGGCCTTCGGAAATCTCGTCGATCAAAAGCAGCTTCGGCTGCAGCATCAGCGCACGGCCGAGGATGAGCATCTTCTGCTCGCCGCCGGACAGCGTTCCGGCGCGTTGCGACAGGCGCTCCCGCAGGAACGGAAAATGCCCGTAGACCCGCTCTACCGCTTGCGCAAAGCCGCGATCCGAACGCAGGGCGAGCCGCAAATTGTCGCGCACGCTGAGATCCTGGAACAGGGCCTGCTCCTGTGGCGCATAGCCGACGCCCGATGCGATCAGCGAGGCCTGGGAAACGCCTGACATCGACGCGCCATCAAGGCTGATGTCGCCCGAACGCAGCGCCACGAAGCCTAAAATGGTTTTAAGCACCGTGGTCTTGCCCATGCCGTTCTTGCCCATCAGCGCAAAAATCTGCCCAGGCGCGATGGAAAGCGACAGCGCCTCGATGACGGCAACCGGCCCATAGCCGCTCGAAACGTTCGACAGCGAGAGTTTCGGCAAGGTGGTTCTGGCCTCTCTGGTCTCAAGCATGGGCGGCTCCCGAATAGATCGTCCTGACCGTTTCGGAATTGACGACCTCGGCGACGCTGCCGTCGAGGACAAGCTTGCCCTGGTGGAGAACGACGATCCTGGTCGAGATGTCGCGGACGAAATCGAGATCGTGCTCGACCAGGATGGCGGCAAAGCCAAGCTCCCCGGTCAGCTTCTGCAGCGTGGCACCGATGGTGGTGCGCTCGACCTTGGTCAGTCCGGCCGTCGGTTCGTCGAGCAGGATGAGTTTTGGCTCGAGCGCAACCACCATGGCGAGCTCAAGGCTCTGTTTCTGCCCATGCGACAACAGCGACACCGGCTGGCCGAGCATACGGTCGAGCCCGGTGGAGCGCAAAATATCGGCGGCGGCTGCCGGCAGTCCAAGCGTGGCGGAGCGGCGCAGCAGGCTCGGCGCCTGGCGCGAGGCGCGTGCCATGCGCAGGCAGTCGGCGACGGTCAGGCTGTCGAAGACGCTCGCCACCTGGAATTTTCGGCCGACGCCGAGCGTCACGATTTCGTCCGGGGTCATGCCATCGATGTTCTGGCCGGCGATGCTGACCCTTCCGGTGGTGGCCTCGGTGCCGTCGCTGAGGCAGCGCATCAGCGTCGTCTTGCCGGCGCCATTGGGGCCGACGAGGCTGACCAGTTCGCCGGGGCGCACATCGAGGTCGATGCCTTGCAGAACCTGCAGGCTGCCGAAGGATTTGCCGAGGCCGCTGACGGAGAGCACGCGGTTGTCGCCGGTGCTGCCGTTCCCGGCCGGCGCGACGGTGATGGCCGGGCTGCCGGCGGCGTTGGCCTGCTCACCATTGCGGCGCGGCAGGGCCATTCTGGCCAGTTGCGCCAACCCGTTCGGCAACAGGATGATCATGACCACGAACAGGGTTCCGACGACCAGGTTCCACAGGAAGGGCAGATCGCCGGACAGCTGGGCGCTGAGATAGTCGATGCCGATCGCACCCATGACCGGCCCGATAATGGTGCCGCGGCCGCCAAGGGCGGTCCAGAGGACGATCTCGGTGCCGAAGACGAAGCCGGTGTTTTCCGGCGCCACCACGCCGGAGGCATTGGCATAGAGGAAGCCGGCAATGCCGGCGACGCCGGCCAGCAGCGCCGTCAGCACGATCTTGAGGCGCTGCGGATTGAGGCCGAGATAGGCGCAGCGCGCTTCATTGTCGCGAATGGCGACGAGCAGCTTGCCCGCATCGGAGCGGGTGAAGACCAGGGCGACGACTGTGGTGACGATCAGGCAGATGCCGGTGAGCCGGAAATAACCCGGCAGGCCGAGCGGCAGGCCGGAATAGCCGACCAGCCCGCTGCTCGATCCGGTCCACACTCCGCCCGAAAACACCAGTTGCGTCACCACGATCGGCACCACCAACGAGATCACCGTCGCATAGAGCGGTGTCGAGCCATGGCCGAACGACAGCCAGCCGACGAAACCGCCGAGCAGCACAGGCACGATGACTGCCAGGGCAAGCGCCAGCGCTAGAAGGGCGGGCGTCGAGCCGAGATGGCTCAGCACCATGGCACTGGCATAGGCGCCGGTGCCGAAGAACGCCGCCTGGCCGAAGGTCAGGATGCCGGTGTAGCCCCACAGAATGTCGACGGTCACCGCCAGCATGGCGTAGATCATCGAGCGGGTCAGCACGTTGAGCGTAAAGCGATCGAACAGCGCAGGTCCGATGACGACGACGACCGCGGTCGCAAGCGCAATGGCTGCAAACAGCCAGACCCTCGGTGGGATGGAACGGTTTTCAGGCACGGGCAAATCCCTTCGGGCTGATGCGCAACACCAGGGCGCACAGGACCGCCACCGTGATGCCGCCGAGAATGGGGCTGACGAAGGTGCTGACCAGAACCTGGGCGCCACCGAAGACGATGCAGGCGATGGCCAGCGTCGAGAAGGACGATCCGGCGACCATGACCAGCATGAACGAGCCGATCAGCCAGGCGACGCCCATATTCGGATCGACGCTGGTCAGCGGCGTCAGCAGCACGCCGGCAAGTGCCGCCAGTCCGGTGCCGACCATGAAGGTGGCCAGCCGCACGCGGGCGGTGTCGACGCCGAGCGCGCGGGCCAGCATCTCGTTCATGATCACCGCTTGCGCCGACAGGCCGAGCCGCGTGCCTTCGAGAAGAAAGGTGAAGGCAAGCCCGATCACCAGCGCGGCGGCCACCGCGAACAGCCGGTAGAGCGAATAGCCGACACCGAAGACATCGACCGTGCCCGACAGGAGATTGGAAGTGAATTGCACGTCGCGCCCGAACCACAGCGTGATCAGCTGGCCGATGACGATGCCCAGCCCCCAGGTCGCCAGAATGGCGTCTAGCGGCCGGCGATAGAGCGGCCGCACGATCACCAGTTCGGTGATGCCGCCAAGGATTGCGCCGACGGCAAATGCGATCGGCAGCGCTGCCCAGGGATTGAGCCCGAGGCCGGCCGTCGCCACCGCGCAATAGGCACCGATCGTCAGCCAGGCGCCGTGGGCGAAATTGATGATCTTCAGCACGCCGAAGATCGCAAGCAGGCCGGCGGCAACGATGAACAGGATCGCCGCCGTCGTCACCATGTCCAGGAGAAGCGTCATGGCAGGTCCTCGATGATGTGGAACGGGGCGGCTCAGGGCCGCCCCGTTGCGAACAGAGGCGCGACTACAGGTTCGGGCACTGTTGCCCGGGGTCGACGCCTTCGAATTTGTCGACGACGGTCACCGAGCCATCCGCCTTTACCTGGCCGAGATACATGGTCAGCGGAGCGTGGTGCTGCTTGCTCATCGAGACCGTGCCGCGGGGGCCGACGAAGGATACCTCGGCAAGCGCTGCGAGCACAGCGGCTGTGTCGGTCGACCCGGCTTTCTCGACCGCGGCCTTGTAGAGGTAGATGCCTTCATATTCAGGCACTGAGAGGTCGTTGGGGGTGCGCAGGTCGGCGCCGAACTTCTTCTCGATGGCGGCAAGGAAGGCCTTGTTGGCGTCGCTGCCGATGCTGGTCACATAGGAAGCGGAAATGAAGATGCCGGCAGCATCCGCACCCATGCTCTTGGCGGTCCCTTCGTCGACGGCGAGGTTGCCATAGGGGATGGTAACACCAGCGCCGCGCAACTGCTTGGTCAAGGTGACGTTCGGCGCGCCGCCGGCGGTCGAGGTGATCACCGCATCGGCGCCGGAACTCTTCAGGTTGGAGATGATCGCCGTCCAGTCGCTGCCTTCCATCGGCAGATACTCCTCGCCGACCACACTGGCGCCTGACTTCTCGATATAAGCCTTGGCGAATTCCAGCATGCCGCGGCCGAACGCGTAATCCGAGCCGATCAGGAAGAATTTCTTGGCGCCTTGCGTCTTGATGAAATTGTCGACGATCGGCGGCACCTGCTGCTCCGGCACCCAGGCATTGACGAACAGGTTGGCGTTGCAGGATTTGCCCTCGTAGAACGAGGTGTAGATGTAGGGTATGTCGCCCTTCGAGATGATCGGCAGGCCGGCATTGCGGGCAGCACTCGTCTCCATGGTGATGACGGCGTTGACCTCCTTCTGGAAGACCAGCGAATCGAAGGCCTTCTGCGCCCCCGCCGCACCCGAGGCATCGTCGGCGATCTCCAGCGCAAGCTGGCGCCCGAGCACGCCGCCGGCAGCGTTGATTTCGGCAACGGCCAGTTCCGCCGATTGGACGACCGAAGGCGCGACGACGCTGTTGGCGCCAGAGAGACCGACCGGGATGCCGATCTTGATCGGTCCGTCCGCGGCGAAGGCGGCGCTGGTCAGGGCGGCGCTGGCGAATGCAAGGATCACTGCTCTGTTCTTCATGGTATTCCCCTTTCTTTGGTTGATCTTACCGGGTGGTGCCGGCTTCTTCTTGGTTATCCGTAGACGTCACTGCGGCGGTCGCCGATGGCGTCGTTGCGCTCACTCAGCGCGCGCGCCTTGGCGACCTCGCCGAGCTTGATCGTGGCGATGAGGATTTCCTCGTCGGCTTCGCTGGCCGGCCCAGCAATCGGCCAGCCGGTCGGGCCGACGATCAGGCTCCTGCCGACAAAGGGCTGGCCGCGCTCGATGCCGACACGGTCGGCGCAGGCGATGTAGATGCCGTTGCTGTGGGCGGCGGCCTTGTGCAGGATGTTGGCCATCGGCTCCGGGTGGTCGCCCTGGGCGGGCATCGGCACCCAGTTGGTCGGCACGCAGACCAGCTCGGCGCCCTTCAGCGCCAGCTGCCGATAGGTCTCCGGGAACCAGCCGTCATAGCAGATCGCCACGCCGATCCGGCCTATCGCGGTCTCGAACACCGGCAGGCCGAGATTGCCCGGCTGGAAGTAGAGTTTTTCGCGGTTCCACAAATGCAGCTTGCGGTAGGTGCCGATGGGACCCGATGGCCCGCACAGCATGGCTGCGTTGAAGAAGCGGTCGCCGTCGCGCTCGGCAAGACCGCTGACGATGTGGAGGTCAAGCTCGTTGGCCAGCGAACAGAGCAGCGTGGCGCTGCGCCCATCCGGGATGGGCGCAGCGAGCTCGGCAAGCTCTTCGTGGCTGTCGAAGACATAGCCGCTGTCGGCCAGCTCCGGCAGCACCACCACAGATGCGCCGAGACCGGCGGCCTGGCGGATCAATCGCTCCATCGATTTGAGATTTTTGTCCAGCCGGCCGATCGCCGGCTGGAACTGGATGCAGGCCAGACGTAGGTCCGCCGTCGCTTTCGCATGTGTCGTCAAGGCCTGTCTCCAAACGCAAAAAACCCCTGGGCGCGGAAGTCATCCGCGAGCCAAGGGCTACATAGCCATCAATGTGAAACGGCATTCCTGCCGATGAGCAAACCTGCTCGTGCTTTAAGAAATTGCACGGACGGGAGATCGCGTCAAGGGCCAAAGATTCTGGCCAAAACCGCTGGTGTAAAGTTCGATTTATGGAAGCAAAATCAGCTGGTTATACCAGCTTTTTGCCGCAGCATATCGCTAGCGGCCTATCGATCGGTCGGCTGTTTCTGATTGCCTTGCGTGGCAATTCCGAAGCCGAAAGCCCGCATCGCTTCCTGGGCCGCGAGGATGCCGTCGGCGACAGAAACCAGCGCCACCCGCTTCGATGTCGCCTGATCGCGGATGAGCTTGTAGGCAGTCTCCTCGTCGACGCCGTTCATCTCGACCAGCACCTTGACCGCCTTCTCGATCGTGCGGCGACCTTTCAGCGTATCCTCCAGCTTGCGCACCTTGTTGGCCAGCCGCCCTTCGTAGCCGTAGCGATAGCGGGCCAGCGCAAATTGCGTTAGCACGCCCAGTTGTCGCAGCGGTTTGGTGATGACACCGTGGGCGTTGAGGTCAATGATCGCCTTGATCGAAGTCGGGCTTTCGTAGGTGACGATGGCGACGACTGCTGCATTCACGCCTTCTATGAGTGACACCATCGCATCGGTCGGCGCTTCGCCCACCTGCACGAACACCGTGTCGATATCGCCCGGGATCGACGCCGGCGGCGGCCACGCCGCCCGGACCTCGCAACCCAACCGCCTGAGGTGATCGACCAGGGCAGCGCCATCCTCGTCCTTGGGGTGGATGACCAAGATCTTCGCTTGCCGCAGATCGTTGAGGATGCGTTTGAGCGTCGCCGTCATTACAGCCACGGCTCCTCGAAATGGGTGGCGGCGAGATAAGGGTCTGGCCGGATCGGCGCCTGCGACTGCCATACGATGTCGAACTGGCCAGCAGCGTTGGCGATGCCGATGCGCGGTGTCGACCAGACATGGCGGTTTTCCTGGTCGAACATTATCCTTCCCTCCGGCGACGCATAGTCGACTTCGAGCGCCGCCTGGCTGAGGCGGAATGTGTCGAGGGTTCCCGCCTTCTCCAGCGCGCGAGCGAACAGATGCACCTGCGTATAGGCCGTTTGCGACCACATGGTCGCGGTTGTCCTGTCGCCAAAGCGGCGGGCGAGGTCACTGACAAAGCGCTGGTTCTCGTCGCTGTCGACACTCGCCAGATAAGGCGCGGCCAGCACATGGCCGGTGCAATGCTCGGCCCCGATCACCCGGATCTCGCCTTCCGCGAGCGTCAGGCTGGCGATCGGCCGCTTTGTCCGGTCGATGCCGGCTTCGGCATAGAGCCTGTAAAGGATCTGCGCGCTACGCCCGATCACCGTCGAGAAGACGGCGTCCGGCGCGGCCTTTTCGATGTCGGCCATTAGCCGTCGCATCCGGCGTTCGTCGGCATCGAGCGGCACATATTGTTCCTCGACGATGGTGCCGCCCCTGCATTCCAGCAGGTCGCGCATCACCCGGTTGGATTCATGCGGGTAGATGTAGTCGGACCCGGCCATGAACACGCGCGGTCCGTAGCGTTGCAGGATGAAGTCGGCAAGCGCGAAGGTGTTTTGGTTGAGCGTGGCGCCGGTGTAGAGGACGTTTTCGGAATATTCGAAACCCTCGTAGATCGAGGGGTACCAGAGCAGGCCATTGTAGCGCTCGACGATCGGCAGCACGGCCTTGCGGCTGCCCGACATCGAACATCCGAAGATGACGTTGACATCGTCCTCGGTCAAAAGCTTGCGGGCGAGCGACCGAAACGCCTCGGGGTCGCTGCCCGGGTCGTAGGCAATCGGCTCGATCTGCCGCCCCAGTACGCCACCGCCGGCATTGATCTCTTCGATTGCGAGCGCCGTGCCGTAGAAATGCTCGCTTTCGGTGACCGAGGTGATGCCGCTGCGCGAAAAAAGGATGCCGACACGCCATGTCTGGGCTGTTCCTGGCACGGCAATCCTCCCCTGCGTTTTTCCGGGAAAGGCCTATTGCACATGAGGCGTTATGGCAATCGTCATTGGATAGTTGCTCTAGTTGCGTACAGATGACGTGCCGTTTGGTCAGTAGTTAATGCAAAGCGCCGCGCACGTCTCGTTTGAGCGAATGTCAAGAATGCCACCAAGCAGCCGCCATTGTAGCGGCCACTTTGAACGAGCAAAGTTGGCGCAAACTCGCCTATATCCAAAGCACCAGCGATGTCCGCTTTTGGTAGGCGAACCGCACTACTAGAATGACCGAAATGAGGCGCAAAGCTGCCATCAAAGTCGGAGAATATCGGTTGTGGAATTCCACTGCGAGAGATCCGCTTCTGGCCCAAAGCCGGCCTTCGCGACCGGATTGCGGGTGACCCCTTTGCGCCTCTAACCGGACTCTCGGAGCCGACTACCGAGCTGGTCTCGCACCACAGCGGGGCAGCGCGACGCCTCCAGGCTTGGCGATGCTCTCGCCACATGCTGCAACATGCCGCCGTCCCATAGATGTCACCGTTCTCGGCAACCTCAAATTGGCTTGAACTGGCTTTACCTACGCGCGACAGCGGGAGGCGCTCGTCCCGTTATCTTAAGTGACGCTTGCGCCATCCTAACCTCCGAGAACACTACTTCACCGGGCCACGTGTGATGGTCGTGAGTCCCGCGATCACGTCAAACGCCTTGATGCTCAACGTCGGATCACCTTTCATCTCCGCAATAATTGGCCCGTCCAAGAAGGCTTGCACTGTGGCGCCATCGTCGAAAAGATAGATCCCTCCGGCTTCGCTTTGGGCCTCGTTTATGATCCAGACCTTCCAGCGCAGGCCAGGTAGGTCCGCGATGGGTTGAGCATAGGGCAGGTTTTCTCGCTCGTACTCGGCCCTCGGGCCGGTGAGCTTGTAGTTGATTTGCAGGATTTTGGCCGACATGTCTTCCCTCCCTTATTTCCTCTGTAGTAGGCGTTGCGCGGCTAAGAACGACCCTCCGCGCGTGAGCCTGCAACCTCAGTGTGGTTTTCAAGAAAGCGGGACGATTCCCTCGAGCGCCGCATAGACCAAGGTTCGCAGCCAACGGTCCATGCTGCGTGCAAGGCCGGGGTCGCCGCTCAGGAAAAGGCCGCCCTTTTCTTTCTCACGCTCGATGCTGGAGCGGCCCTCCAGGATGGCCCCCAGCGAAACAACGCCGGTCTCGACGTAAAGGTCGACGTCTCGGCGGGGGTCGAGCGAGCATAGCTCGGGCAAGTCCGCGCCCGGCTCGACCACAAACCAGTAGTGGGGGCACTTCGGTGGGGGATCGTCGCGGAAATGGAAGCGGATGACGGCGCGCCGCCGCGGCAGTTCAGCGAGGTCGATCTTTCGCCGCACGAACCACATGAGGGTCGAAACATCCACGTCGGCGAGCGCGATCTCGGCCTCGATGTTGCATTGCGCCCATTCCGCCAGCGCGTTCATCGCCGGCTCGAGCTTGATCGACTTCTCGGTGCGGAAATAGGCGACGTTGCCCGACGCCTCGTCCTCCACGCGCTCGACCAGGCCCAACGCTTCCATCTCCTTGAGCCGCCTCGACAAGAGGGCGGACGAGATGTTGCCTACCCCCTGCGAATGTCATTGAAGCGGGTCGAGCCGTTCCAGAGCTCGGTCAGGATTTGGATCGTCCAGCGCGGCTCCGGGAACTCGCAGGCGCGCGAGATCGGGCAGAGCAGTCCGTAAGGCCGTCGCGTCATCGCTGAGCGCTCCTTTGCCGCAAGTTAGGCCTTGCGGAGGACTAAGGCCAGTTCACAATCTGAAGCGGAGCGCTTCCGAAGCTGCCCTGGCGCCTTCCCGCCTTCTGCCGTCACGGTGATCGTCATTCGAGCAACCCGGCCAACGGAGGTTTACCATGACCAGGCGTAACGTGATGCAAACGACACTAGGCCAGACCGCACGGGGCTTGCCGGGCACTGCTCTTGATCGTCCGCTCGAACGCCTGCCGGCCCTTGTCCATGAGTGGCGGACCCGCCGCAACATAGAGCGCGGGCTTGGTCACCTGTCCGACTTCCATCTGCGCGACGTTGGCTTGACCAAAGCTGACGTCGAAGCGGCCTGCGCAGACAGCTTGGATCGATCCGCCTCTCGCGCGCTCAAGAGTGCAGCGCAGAACCGCACGGGCAATTGGTGAGAAAGGAAAGCTGCGTGCGAGGCGATCGTTCTAAATCCCCGTTGATCCAAAGACAGGAACCACTTGAAGGCGGCAAAATGATCAGCCGAAGCCGGGCCGCCATCAATCTCTAAGCCCTAATTTCCAGAAAACTGGCGCGCCGCAAGGGATCCGAACTGATGCGTCCGCTTTCGGCCAGATGCTTTCATTCCACAGCATGAATCCGAACCGCGGTCCAAGGCGCTAAGCTGGCATTCGCAGTCGCAGAACATCCGTTTTGGAATTTCACTGCGATATGGCCGCTTCTAGCCGGCAGCGGAACGGCAGCATTTGGTCGGCCAATGCGCAAAAGCGGACCTTAGTAAGTCAAATCGCCTCCATGCACGCTAGCGACTAAGCCGGTCATCCAACGGCGCATTCTGCGTGCCTCAAAGTGGACCGTCGGATATCGCCTAGACGGACGTCCCTTTGCTGTTGATGCTTTGGGCCGTAACTTTACTATGGCGTTTCAGCATACCGAATGATGCTTTGATTTTGAACGCTTTCGATCAACTCGTCCGCACGGGACAGAAGTCGATGGAGCAAAGGTGATGAGTTAGCGTCGGCATATCCCAAAGTAAGATCGACTGTCGGAGGCACACCTTCGAGCGCCCTGGCAACGACGTTCGGCGTCAGCATATTCTGTGCATACAGCGGAACGAGCGTCACGCCTCCAGTGGACGCGACCAGTGACATCGCCGACGATATATTCTCGCCTTCGTACTTAGGTTTCAGCGTGATTCCAGCGCTCGATGCGTAGGCCTCGATCACTGCTTGCAATACCGGAGACGTCCTCGCTGAGCTGACGTAAATTTCGCTGGCAAGGTCCTGCGGCCGGACCTTTTTGCGCGAAGCCAGGTGATGGCCCGCTGGCAGGATGGCGATCAGAGGCTCCTTCGTCAGCAATTTAAAGGTCAGGCCCAGGCTCTGTTTTTCGGGGCGAAGGAAGGCCATGTCCAGCTTCCCGCGCATCACCGCGAGGGCAAGTTCAGGGGAAGACAGGCTGCACAGCGTGACTTCCGTTTCCGGTACTTCTTCGCGGATGATGCGCAACAGATGAGGCAACCACGTGACCTCCAGCCCTACAAGAAATCCGATGGAAAGTACGGGCCTATTCGGCTGCGCCGCCCGCTGAGCACCATCGACCGCGGCCTCGACCTGCAGAAGTGCGAGCCGGGCATGATCTAGGAAGACGCGTCCCGCAGGGGTAAGCACTACGCCGCGTGCCTGCCGCTCGAGCAACATCACGCCGATTTCGGCTTCCAAATCGCGAATCTGTCGGCTCAGCGAAGGCTGCGATGTGTTTAGCCGCCGCTGGGCAGCAGTTAGCAGACTACCCTCCTCTGCGACGGCAACGAAATAGCGTAAATGTCGGAGTTCCATGGGTCACCGTTATACTTTTAAGGCATAGGTCGAACGTACAAAGTCTTTGTCGCCGGTGGAAGACAGCTCTAGGTCTCTTTTGATCAACCAGGAGACCGCAAAATGTCGACAATATCCAAGCTGACCATCGTGTTCTGCCACGGCATCTGGGCCGACGGTTCATGCTTCAACAAGGTGATTCCAGCGCTCCAGGCAGACGGTCACGAAGTCATCTCTGTTCAATATGGCCTGGATTCGTTCGAGGAGGACGTGGCGACTGTAAAGCGGACACTTAACCGCGTCGGCAATCCCGTCCTCCTTGTCGGGCATTCCTACGGTGGTGCTACCATTACCGCCGCCGGCGTTGACGATCGCGTCGTGGGGCTCGTGTTCATCGCGGCAGTTGCCCCGGATGCCGGCGAAACGGTGCAGAACCAGCTCGATAAGTACCCATCGGATATCTTCACGCGGGTCGAGGTCGCGGATGGACGCGCCTGGATGTTGCCGAATGGCCCTGAATTCTTCGCGGGCGACCTATCCGAGGCAGACCAGAAGCTCATATGGGCTACCCACTATGCGCCCGTGTTCGATCTGTTCCATCAGCAGAATCTCAGCGCCGATCGAATCGCATGGAAGTCAAAGCCGAGCTGGTATGTTCTAGCCACGAAAGACCATACCGTGCATCCCGACCTGCAGCGCTGGGTCTCGAAACGCATGGGCGCTGATGTCACCGAGGTGGTGAGTAGCCACGTGCCGATGCTTTCCCATCCTGCCGTCGTGATCGACGTGATCCGGAAGGCAGTGGCCGCAGTTTAGAACAACTGACAAAGGCCTAATCGGGAAGGGAGGAGACCGCGCGAGGCGGCCCTCTCCCTCTCTCTTTTGCCCACGCGAAGGAGCGCATGACGCTAGGCTCGTGGTCAAAGTTCCTATGATTGGATAGAATTTTAGGTGGGTCAGCTCGAGGCCGAGCGCCACTGCGCACAGGCGCAAAACGGACCCGCCTTTGCGCACGCCATTCTACGCCAGAGCCCTCTCACCCTTTCAAACGCTTTACATCAACCGCGACATGGGCGCAGATCGAACCTGCAAGTTCAGAGAGAAAGAAATGTACAGCGTAGCGGAAGTAAGAAACGGAACGGCGCGGCAAGCGAAAATCGCCACCGAAGCTTTGCTTTGCCGCAGGTTGTATCCGGTCATTCCCACTCGATTGTTTAACCAGCTTATAACTCGTTGAAATTACTGTCAAATATTTTTCGGAATTGTGCAAAGTCCGACACCAGAACCGTCAAAAAATTACGGCGTTGATTCTAAAAGGAAAATCGCCGCAAAAAATATTTTGAGGTTTCACCAACTATCGAGAACAATCGGGCGATTTTTTTCACTTTGTGGCGCTCGACGACGCGCCTTACCTGCTTCAAAAAGTACCGTCACTTCTCCAACCAACAGATTTTTTCGGTGCAAAATCAATAGTCATGACCCGGGAGGACATCCCAGAGTCGGTGATTTCATTGACTTTTTCGCGGGCCAAAGTCAGAAATCTTCCCATGTCGTTCGTGTGTTTCCGCAGCCCAGAAAAATCCGTTTTCACGCTCGATCCAAATCTCGCCTGGGCGTTCCAACCATGTTTTCCGGAGGGCACATTGGCACTCTGATATTTCCAGTCTGCATCAATGGTGAGTGGATCGGACGGCGGCGAGCGAATCCGGGACGGCTTGCCAGTCCGGTCTGTCGGGCGCGAAACGCGCCCTCAGATAGTTCACGAGGTCGACCAGATCGGCATCGTCGAGGGCGCCGCCGAAGGCAGGCATCGCCATGACACCGAAATCGGTCGCGTCTGTCCTGAGCGGCGAGGCAGCCGGCGCAGACACGCCTTCCAGGATGGCATGGAGGAGATTGTCCGGCGCATCGGCATGAAGATTGGTGTTGAGAGCCAGCGACGTGATGGACGACGCTTCGGAATGACAGGTCTCGCAGGCACCTGCGAACATTCGCGCACCGCGAGGAAAGGCGGCCGCAGCTTTGGGGGCAGCAAGATTTGCAGCATCGATGACGCTTTGGATCGATCCGCTGGCCGCGAACGTTTCGCCGCCAACGTTGAAACTGGCGAGATAGACCGCCAGCGCCCTGATGTCAGCATCGGGAAGCGGTGCCAGCGAATCCACCACGTGAGCCATCGGTCCCGCCGCCGCGCCATGCTGGGCCGAGTGGCCGGTTCGCAGATAATCATAGAAAGCCTTTTCGCTCCAGGCGACCGGCGCGAAGGATTTTGCCGTCAGCGAATGTGCGTGCCAGCCGTCGGCGACGCCGCCGGCAAGATGCATCGCGCCCTTGATCTCTCCGCCGATGACATTGCGCGGCGAATGACAGGCACTGCAATGGCCAAGGCCTTCGACCAGTTCCGCGCCGCGGTTCCAGGCCGCGCTTCGGGCCGAATCGGACGGTGCCGGCGATGACGACAGGAAAAGCGCGTTCCACCCTGCCATCAATGGCCGTACACCGAAGGGAAAACGGAGCTGTGTTTGCGGTACTTTGGCCGTCACGGCGGGCTGTGCCATCAGGTAGGCGTAGAGCGCCTGGAGATCGGCCTCGCTTGCTTTGGCGAAAGATGTGTAGGGGTGCGCCGGATAGAGATGGTGTCCGTCGCGCGCAACACCCTGGCGCATCGCCCTGGCGAAAGCCGGGTAGGACCAGGTGCCGATGCCGGCCGCTTCATCGGGGGTGATGTTGGTGGCATAGACGATGCCGAAGGGGGTTTCGAGAGCCCTGCCTCCGGCAAAGGGCGTGCCGGTGACGCCGACATGGCAGACGTTGCAGGCGCCAGCCGCTGCGGCCAGCCGGCCACGTTCGATCGTGGCAGGCGAAAAGACATCGGATAGCGGACGCGCCACAGGGGCAATGGCCGCATTGAACGGGAAAATTCCTGCGCCAAGGGCGATGGCGCCGGAAAAAGCGCCGGCAAGTGGCCAGGCAAACCGCAGGCGCGAACCTTTGGCTCGGGCCGTTCGCCTGTTCCCGTTCGATGGCGACGAAGCCGGCAGCGGATTCAGGGCGGCGCGCACGCGCTCCGGCGTCAGCGGCAGTTCGCGAAAACGCACGCCGGTGGCGTCGAACACCGCGTTGGCGATCGCGGCCGCACTTGGTACGGAGGCGGACTCGCCGGCACCCAGCGGCGGCTCGTCGGGGCGCGGGATCATCAGCACGTCGATGTCCGGCACCTCTGGAAAGCCGATGATCGGATAGGCGCCCCATTCGAGGCTGGCGACCGCGGTGGAAGAAAAATTGACCTCCTCCTTCAGAACGCGGCTGGTCGACTGAATGACATTGCCATGAATCTGGTGGCGAACGCCGTCCGGGTTGATCACCGCGCCGGTATCCTGACCGCAGATGACTTTGGTCACCGCGATCTCGCCCGTCACCTTGTTCACGGCCACGTCGGCGACCCAGGCCGCCCAGGCGGCTGCCTTGCCCGGAAAAGGACCGTGGACATAGACGGCATAGGCAAAGCCGCGCCCGTACAAAATATCGCCCTCGCGGCCATGCGTGCCCGGCTTGGTATGCGGTTTCCACTTGGCGCGTTCGGCCACGGCCCGCACCAGTTCGATTGCGCGCGGATCGGTTAGATAACGCAAGCGGTATTCGACTGGATCGACTTTGGCCGCCGTCGCTAGCTCGTCGATGAAGGATTCATGCGCAAAGCTGTTTGGCAGCGCCGAGACACCACGAAACCACGAGGCGCGGGCAAGTGTGGGCATATCGTGGACGGTGACGCGCAGATTGCCGAATGCATAGGGAGGCACCGCCGTGCGGTCGCCCATCAAGGCGACCTCCGCGACTGGTGAAACCTTGCCGGTCAGGATCAGCGGCAGGGTCGGCGCCAGATTGGACGGGTAACGCGTTTCAAAGTCATAGGCCGCCGGACCACCCTCCTCGTCCAGGCCGCCCCGCACATCGATGACCTGCGCGGCACCCTTTGGCTCCCATGCGTGTTCCTGCTCGCGAGTAAGCTGGACCCGCACCGGCCGGCCGACAGCCCGGGACAACAGGGCGGCGTCAGCCGTCACGTCGTCGGCGCAGTTGCGTCCGTAGCATCCGGCCGCTTCCAGTCGTTCGACAACGATCCGGTCTTCCGGCATGTCGAGAAGTTGTGCCAGGTCGGCGCGCATCGGAAACGGGTTCTGCGTGCCAGACCAGACCGTCAGGCCGTCGTGGCGCCAGTCGGCGACCGCACAGGACGGTCCGATCGACCCATGCATCTGGTAAGGCCAGACATAAGTGCGTTGCATCGGCTCGGCTGTCGCGCCGAGCGCGCGTTCGACATCTCCCCGATCGGCCAGCTTGCGGGCCGTCGACGGATTCCCGCGCAGCGCCGCCTGCGGTGCATTGAGGTCGGGCATGTCCGGTGCGGCGCGCCATCGCACCTCGAGACGTTGCATGGCCTCGACGGCCTGCTCTTCGCGTGAGGCAATCACGCCGACGAAATCGCCTACGGCCACCACGGCGACGAGGCCCGGCACATTGGCCACCGAGTTCTCATCGACGGAAATCAGGCTGGCACCGACGTGCGAACCGGAATCGAAGCCGGCATAGGGCGGTCGGACAACGCGCCCGTGCAGCATCTCAGGCAGACGCACGTCATGGACGTAGGTGAATGTGCCGGTGGCTTTAGCCGGTATGTCGGTGCGTGGCTGCGGCCGGCCGACGATGCGGTATTGCGAAGCATGTTTTTGAGGCGCGTGCGGATTGATGAACAGGCGCGTGTGGGCGCCGGCGATGAGATGACCAAAGCTGACCAGGCGGTTTGTTTCCGTATCTCCCGCGCGGACCACCCCTTCCTCGATGACCAGATCTTCCGCCTTCAAGGCGAAGCGGGTCGCTGCCAATTGCAGCAAATGAACGCGCGCCGTCGCAGCCGCCGCGCGCAGCGGCTTTGCGCTGATCTGGATGGTTTCGCTGGCGATGGTCGCTCCTTGATCCGGCGTGGCCGAGGTCGACCCAAGCACCATGCGGACGCGGTCGAATGGAACATCCAACTCCTCGGCCACGATCTGGGCCAGTGCAGTGCGAATTCCGGTGCCGAGATCGACATGGCCATTGAACGCCGTAACGTTGCCTTTGGCGTCGAGCGCAAGGAACAGTTCATCGTCCCTGCCCTCCAAAGGATTTGGGCGCAGAACCAGAAGCGTATCGGGATCTGCCAGATAGGCCGCGGCAGGCCGGTCGCGCGGGCCGGTCATGAAGCCGTCTCCTCTGCCTCAGCGACTGCGACATCGGATGGGGCCAGAGCCGCTTCGCGAACAGCAGCAAGGATTTCAAGATGCGTGCCGCAGCGGCATAGATGGTGGCGCAGGGCAGTTCGAATAGCGGTCTCGTCCGGCTTGGGATTGCTTCTCAGCAACGCCACGGTGGCGATAATCATCCCGTTGATGCAGTAGCCGCACTGGGCGGCGTTGTTTGCAACAAACGCGGCTTGAACGGGATGAAGGTGCTCAGGCTTTCCTAGCCCTTCCAATGTCGTGATCGACCGGCCTGTGACCGCCCCGACAGGCACCGTACACGAGCGAACCCCGGTATCGCCGACGAGCACGGCACAGGCGCCACACTCGGCCAGGCCGCAACCGTATTTCGGGCCATTCAGGCCAAGGTCGTTTCTTAACACGTGGAGAAGCGGCGTCGACGGTGCGACGGAGACTTGCACATCCATGCCGTTGACGCTCAGCGCAATCAATGCCGCCATCCAGACTTGCTGAAGGCTGCAAGCACTATGGCGTACTTCAGTCGTTCGGATCCGTATCCTCTCCGAGGAGGCGAAGCGTGTGGAGAAGTGCCATTCGTTCGGCAGGATTCAGGGGCATTAAGGTCAGTTCGGTGACATCTCTCGCATGCGGCACGACTGCTTCCAGCAATTGCAGACCGGCGGTCGTGATGGAGACTATTACCTTGCGCGCATCCGCGCCGTCCTTCGAAAACGCAATCAAGTCGCGATTCTTCAACCTGTCGATGATCCCACGAATTGTGCCCTGGTCGACGCTTGTTGCCTTCACGAGTTCGCTTTGCGACTGAGGGCCGCTGTCCTTTAGCGCACACAGTGTCGAAAATTGAACTGCCGTCAGTTGCGGATCGCCAACATTCGCTTGGAAGATTGCGAGATGTCGCTGGTAGGCCCGCCGAAGCAGGTAGCCGACCTGGTCCGTGAAAACATAGGGATCCGCATTCTCGATCCGATCCGCTTCGTTTGGCCTGTGATCCGGCACCGCGCGTTCCGCTCCAAAGTCGTAGCACCCGACGCATGCATAAAACGCCCGCGTTGCGCAAGGCAAGACAGCTTCCGTTGCTGCTTTTATGTCCGATTTGCGGGCCGCATTGCGCGAGAGTCTTTCGGCAGCCGGATCTGCGGGAGCCAAGACGCGGTTGCCCACGCTGCGTGCCTTTTGTAGGGCCGTAAGCCGCAGGGGAGTCCGGTCGTACAGGCGCGATTAAAAAGTGCATACACTATAATATCTGTTTTGCAGACGATGTCAAATCCCCATATTTCCGCAGGTTTTTTTACCGTCGTTCTATTTTTCGATTGACATTTAGAGTGTGTACTCTATAAATACACAGACGATCGCGGTTCTAAATTCACACGGAGGGTCAACGAGCCCATGCCAATCCAAACGCAAATTGCCGTCATCGGCGCCGGTCTAGGGGGCGCTGCCGCTGCCAGCCTACTTCAGCAAGCCGGCTTTCATGTCGACGTCTTCGAACAGGCTCCAGCTTTCGCACGCATCGGCGCCGGCATTCACATGGGTCCCAATGTCATGCGGGTGTTTCGTCAACTCGGAATGGAAGACGCTGTCGTTGACATGGGGTCGAAGCCCGATTTCTGGTTCAGCCGTGATGGGCGCTCCGGCGAGTATCTTTCCCGAATTCGGCTCGGCGCGTTCGCCGAAAAAGAGTATGGCGCTCCTTATGTGACCGTCCATCGCGGCGATCTGCACGCGCTCCAGGTATCGCTGTTGCGCCCGGAAAACCTGCACTTCGGCAAGCGGCTGGACGCGGTGACGGACAATGGCGCCGGCGTCGAACTCAGCTTCGCCGACGGCACTCGAGTCACAGCCGAGATCGTTATCGGCGCCGACGGCATCAATTCGAAGGTGCGCGAAGCACTGCTCGGCAAGGAAAAGCCTAACTACAGCGGCTGGGTCGCCCACAGGGCGGTGATTTCGTCCGACAAGCTAAGCCGCTACGGCCTCGACTTCGAAGATTGCGTGAAATGGTGGTTCGAGGACCGCCACATGATGGTCTACCACACCACGGCGGACCGCAGCGAATACTACTACGTCACCGGCGTCCCTCACCCGGCCTGGGACTTCGATGGGGCTTTCGTACCCTCCAGCCGCGAAGAGATGCGCGACACGTTTGCCGGCTGCCATCCGGTGGTGGACTCACTGATCGACGCGAGCGACGAGGTCACCAAATGGCCGCTGCTCAACCGCAAGCCGCTGCCGGTATGGAGCGAGGGGCGGCTGGTGCTGCTCGGCGACGCTTGCCATCCAATGAAGCCGCATATGGCACAGGGCGCGGCCATGGCCATCGAGGATGCCGCCATGCTTGCGCGGTGCCTGGGCGAAACCGGGACCAGAGATCACGCAGCCGCCTTCGCCCTTTACGAAGCGAATCGCAGGGATCGCGCCTCGCGCGTGCAGGCGGTGTCCAATGCCAACACCTGGCTGCGCAGCCAGGAAGATCCGGCCTGGGTGTTCGGCTACGACGTCTATGGCGCCACCTTGAAGAGTGAGGTTGCCTGATGAGCGCCATGGCAACGTCAGGGGCGAACGTTTTCGCGAACGGCATCCGCCAGCACTACCGGCACCATCTCGGCGCGGGAGCGCCGCTGGTGCTGGTGCCGGGCATCACCAGCCCGGCCGTGACCTGGGGCTTCGTCGCTGAAAGGCTTGCTCGCGAATTCGATGTCTACGTCCTCGATGTGCGTGGCCGCGGTCTGTCGCAATCCGGCCCAGGCCTCGATTACCAACTCGACTGCCTTGCCAATGACCTGACCGGCTTCATCGCCGCGCTCGGTCTTTCCGGCGTGACGGTGCTCGGCCATTCCATGGGCGCGCGCATCGCAATCCGCGCCGCGACGCGAAACCCGGCCGGTATGGCGCGGCTCCTGCTCGTCGACCCGCCCGTCTCGGGGCCGGACCGCCGCGCCTACCCGTCGAAGCTGTCCTGGTATGTGGATTCGATACGGCAGGCAGAAATGGGCATGGATGCCGAGGCGATGCGTGCGTTCTGTCCGACATGGAGCCACGAGCAGCGCGCGCTGCGCGCCGAGTGGCTGCACACTTGCTACGAACCCGCTATCGTTACCGCCTTCGAGGGCTTCCACACCGACGACATCCATCAGGATCTGCCCGGCCTTCCCGTCCCCGCTGGCATCATGGTGGCGACGCGCGGCGGGGTCATCGAACCTGCCGACGAAGCGGAAATTCAGTCGCTCAACCCCGGCATCTGCATCGAGCGCGTGCCCGATGCCGGACACATGATCCCCTGGGACAATCTCGAAGGGTTTCTGGCCGCGGCTGACCACTTGCTCGGAACCGCTCTGGCAGCGAGGAAAACGGCATGACCACGAAACCGTTCCGGATCGGCCAGATCGTGCCGAGCTCCAATACGACCATGGAAACCGAGATCCCGGCGATGCTGATGGCGCGCCAGGCCATCCGCCCCGAGCGCTTCACATTCCATTCGAGCCGCATGCGCATGAAGACGGTGAGCAAGGACGAGCTTGCCGCCATGGACGGCGAATCCGACCGCTGCGCGGCCGAGCTTTCAGATGCGAAGGTCGACGTGCTCGGCTATGCCTGCCTGGTCGCCATCATGGCGATGGGGCTCGGCTACCATAGGCAGTCAGAGGCGCGGTTGCGCGGTCGCACGCAGGAGAACGGCGCCGACATCCCGGTCGTCACCAGCGCTGGCGCCTTGGTCGACGGCCTCAAGGTGATGAAGGCCAAGCGCATCGCCGTCGTGGCGCCCTATGTGCGGCCCCTGACCGAACTGGTGGTCAACTACATCCGCGAGGAAGGTTTCGACGTCGTCGACTGGCGCGCGCTGGAGATCCCCGACAACCTCGACGTGGCGCGACACGATCCGGAAAACCTGCCCGGCATCGTTGCCGGCATGAACCTCGAAGGTGTTGACGTGGTCGTGCTGTCGGCTTGCGTGCAGATGCCGTCGCTGCCCGTCATCGCCAAGGTCGAAGCCCTTACCGGAAAACCGGTATTGACGGCGGCGGTCGCCACCACCTACGGCCTGCTGAAGGCGCTCGGCCTGGAGCCAGTCGTTCCCGGCGCCGGCGCGCTGCTTTCCGGCGCGTACTGAGGGAGACGGCCATGACTCAGCCGACAATTTCCATAGAGGCTGAAACGCAGTCGGCAGCCGACAACTACGGCGGCGTCTGGGGCAGTCGCATCGGCTTCGGTCGCAAGCCGGCGCTGTTGGTGATCGATTTCATGAAGGCCTACACGACCCCTGGCGCGCCGCTCTTCGCACAGGGCGTGGTGGAGGCCGTAGCGCGCACGCCCGAACTGCTGGCGGCAGCGCGCCAAGCCGGCGTACCGGTGGTCCACACCAACATCCTCTATCGCGCGCCGAGCTGCGCCGACGGCGGGATCTGGGTGAAGAAGGCGCCGGTGATGGCAGCCTTGGTCCCCGGCAGTCCGCTGGCCGAATTCTGCGACGGCGTCGAGCCGTTGCCGGATGAACTGGTCGTCACCAAGCAGTATGCCAGCGCCTTCTTCGGCACGAGCCTGGCGCCGATGCTGCATGCCGACGGCGTAGACACCGTCATACTCGCCGGATGCTCGACCAGCGGCTGCATCCGGGCAACCGCAGTGGACGCAGTCCAGCACGGATACCGAACCATCGTGGTCAGGGATTGCGTTGGCGACCGGCACGCCGGGCCGCATGAAGCCAACCTGTTCGACATCGATGCCAAGTATGGCGACGTCGTCGGCCTGAAAGAGGCGCTGGACGAAATCGGGCGCGCCGGCCAGCGAAGAGCGCCCAAGCAGAACGCATAACTGAATCCCATGGGCCGCGATGCCGCCCACATTGCAAAGGAGATCGCTGGATGGACCGCAACGTTCTGACTGAAATCTGCCTGCACCAGCTCACGCTCAGCGGCGTGCACGAAGGCGAGAAGGTTATCGTCCTGTCGCAAGGCAGCGAGCGCCTCGACTATGCCGATGCGTTCCTCGCCGCCGGCCAGCGCCTCGGCGCACGCATGTACCACATGCGCCTGCCCCCGCCGCTGCCCGGCAATGGCGCCTGGGCGGTCGGCGAGAGCGGCCTGGCCGCCAATCCCGAGGCGGTCGAAGCGCTGAAGCAGGCCGACATGGTCGTCGACCTCATCTTTCTTTTGTTCAGCCCGGAGCAGATGGCGATCCAGGCGGCCGGTGCGCGCGTCTTGACAGCCGTCGAACCCGCGCCGCTGCTTGCCCGGCTGCTGCCGACCAAGGAACTGCGCGAGCGCGTCGAAATCGGCGAGGCGCTTTTGTCGAAGGCCAAGACCATGCGCATCACCTCCCGCCACGGCACCGACGTGATCTACAGGCTTGGCGTTTATCCGACGGTTGGAGAATACGGCTACACCGACCAGCCCGGACGCTGGGACCACTGGCCAGCGGCCTTCGTCTTCACCGGCGGCGCTGACGACGGTGTCGACGGCAAGATCGTGCTGGCGCCTGGCGACGTGCTTTTGCCATTCAACACCTATGTGCGCGAACCGGTCGTCTACACGATCGAAAAAGGCTTCGTTCAAGACATCCGCGGCGGGCTCGAAGCCGAGCTGATCAAATCCTACATGGGCGAGTTCAAGGACCCGCGCGGCATGGGCATGAGCCATGTCGGCTGGGGCCTCGACCACCGGGCGCAGTGGCACGGCCTGACACAGTTTCCCGGCGGCATGGGCATGGAGTTGCGCTCCTTCTACGGCAACGTGATGTTTTCGACGGGCCCCAACAACGAACTCGGCGGCCCCAATGACACCGCCTGCCACCTGGACATTCCGATGCGCGGTTGCAGTCTTTTCCTGGATGACGAACCGATCGTGGTGGACGGAGACATCGTCGTTAAGGAAATGCAGCAAAGCCAATAGAGGAAACTGCCGGCACTCACGGAGTGCACCAGCGTCGTTCAAACCAACTCTTTCAACATTGGTGGGACATGCAACAGACACGATGCAGTTTTCTGACAATTGGATATGATGAGGTCGAACGACCGACCATCGGGCAGGAGCGCATCAGCGCAAGCCCGGACGCTCGTCAGTGAGACGAGGTCGAGCTCGACCAATCGTAGGCCCCATTCGCGGCATCACGCACGATTTCGGTCGCGGTGCGCGCCTTGTCGAGATTGCGCGCCGCCCCCACCACCTTGGCGCCGTACGCCACCACGCTTGCGCCGTCTCGATACCCAGACCCCCAGATACCCAGGTTACGAGATTCGTTTAGCTGAAAGGTCGACGCGGGAGCGCTCCATGCTTCAATCGGCGGATCTAAATACCCAAAGTGACGCCGACCGTGCCTTAGAACCGGCTGGCGCGCTCTTCCGGTTGAGGCGACTTCAAACCATGGCAAGAGCATTCCGGATTGACCGGAAGTCGTGCCGCGGTCTCGACGCATTGCTCTACAACTTCTCGTGCAGAAGGATCAGGCGAGCGCCGCCCGTCTCGCCGGCTATAAGAGGGCTATGGCCGAGGCCGGTATCCCGATCGACCAATCGCTGATCGGTGACGGCACGTTCACGATGGAATCGAGCGCGGCCTGGTTCGATCGCCTGCTGGCATCGTCGGATCCGCCGACGGGCCTGGCATGCGCCAACGAATTGGGCCTGCTGGGAGCGTTGCACGCTCTCGGCAGGCTGGGTCTTACACCGGGCCGCGACGTCCACATCGTCACGCGCGACAACACCCGGCTGGCGCGCTTCCTGCCGGCGAAGATCGGCGTTCATTCGGTAGACATGGCAAATGTCGGGCACAAACTCATCGAGGGCCTGGCGAGCCGGATCGCAAATCCACTTGGGCCGGTCGCGGCAATCTTGGTGCAAGGCAGATTCGACCCGGCCGAATAGTCCGGCCGAAAGCAGACCGACGGCTTCGAGGTCTACCGGCGTCTTCATTGCCGCGGGCGGTTTCCCAGATCGCCTGCAGGCTGAACGGTCTAGATAAACTCGCGGTCGGATCGGCCGCGCGGGACTGAACCCGGATGCGGCCGATGCTGTCAGGTCGGCCGCATCTTTGCTTCTTAAGACACCGCCTAAGCCCCAGCCTGCTGGAAGCCCGCTTCCTTGAAGCGCCTTGGCAGCAGGAAACAACGTTTTGGAATCGATGCGTAGTGCTCCACGGCGTTCCAGGGGGCCGATCAAACCCTGCAATGTTCTGGGCGATGGTGCCGGCGAAGAGCCTATCATCCTGTAGAACGCAAGCCACCACCTCGTGCTCCGCAGTTGGCTTGAGTCCCATGCAATATACCCGTTGGACGGCCGTCAGTTCAAAGTCGGAATCCGAATGCCCTGTTCATCGAAACGATGCAGGTGCAGTCGGTCAGGTGTCATCCGAAGCGTCCCTTCCTTCCTGCAGCAGGCAATCGAACCAGGCGAACGGCTCGCCCTGGATTATCTTGGCGAAGTCGGCCGCGAGATCGGTCATCGGCTCAGCGGCCTGATCGATCTCATCGACCCGGAAGTCGTCATCGTCGGCGGAGAAGCGGCCCGTTTTGGTCCGGCGCTTATCGAGCCCCTCCTTGCCACTGTCCGCGAATCCTCGTTCGCGACCCCGCCGCCGATTGAAATCGACTGGGACAACAACGTCTGGTCCCGCGGCGCTTCGGCACTCGCGATTCAGCAGTTCTTCGACTTCGAAAGCACTGCGGGGTTTGAGCGCGAGAGCGGAACCCGCCCAACCGGACATACCTGACCTCGAGGTCCATATCGATCTTGGCGGCGGCACACGTCCCGTTCGGCGGGCTTCTGACCAACGCGACTGAGAGCAGTGTAGAGCGCTTGCTTATTAAGGGGTTCGAGTCCCTTTGGGCAAGGCAATAACAATATATATACCCGGCCTTGCTGTTTCTGCAGTCGCTCGCGACGGATGATATAGAAATTTCAATCGCGGACGTGGCAAAAGCAGGGGTCGAACTGGCGCGCTTCCAAGAGGTAGTCGCCGTCAAAGGTGTAACGTGCGATCTGGAATTTACAGAGCTTGAGAAGGTGCCGGTCGGCGCTGAGCGGCTAGTTTATTCCGCACATATAACAGTGGGCGAAGCGACGTTCTGCGCCATCGTCGAACGACCCGTGATCAGCGAAGATGCTACAAGCCCACAAAGACGACTCGGACTTGGAAGCCCTCGCATTATCGAAAGCTATGCAGGGACAGGAGAGGTTGAGGTTCTCCAAAGCCAGTTGCAAGCTGATGTTGAACGGGAGATCAACCAAAGCAACCTTACGCTGGGCATTGCTGACATTCAGCCTGCCTTTGAGGGCAGCGAAATACGCATCTATGGGTCCCCGGGCTTCGACCGCGCTGACATTTAATTGCACCTGTTTCGGCTCGGTAGGTCGCTTGCCGACGGCCGCTACTACGGTGCGACTGTGAGCGCGGCAACCAACATGCAACTGGCAGATATCAACCCGGCAATGATCGCGAGCCAAGCCTATTGATCCAGCGAATTGACAAAACCTTGGTGAAGTCGGCGAGGACCGCAGGCAGACTGAGGCACGGGTGGCCCACAATGGGCCCAGAACGTTTTGGGTTGAGTCGAATTTTCGTCAACAAAATCAAAGATCATGGTGGGCCCGGAGGGACTCGAACCCCCAACCAAGCGGTTATGAGCCGCCGGCTCTAACCATTGAGCTACAGGCCCCACGCGGGATGGATTAGTGTTTTTCGCTTTCCGGCACAAGGCTTTCCCGACGGGCTTTCGCGGATCGCCCAAATCACCCCATAATCGCGCTCTACGCGACCTGTGCGACTGGATCGCAGACCAAGGAGATTTTCATGACCAGACATCTTTTGCCCCTCGCGCTCGCCGCTACAATCGCTTTTCCGGCGATGGCTGGAGCCGCCGATTCGCCGACGCCCGCCCGCATCATTGTTTCGGGTGAAGGCGAAGCGACCATTCCTCCCGACCTGGCTTTGCTGTCGCTCAGCGTGATGCGCGAAGCCAAGACGGCGCGTGCCGCCCTCGATGCCAACAACGACGCCATGGCCGCCGTGATCGCTGCGATGAAAGCGGCGGGCATCAAGGATCGCGACCTGCAGACGGCGGGCATCCAGATCAACCCGCGCTACAACTACACCAACAAACCCGATGGGAGCCAGGAAGCCGAGTTCGTCGCCTACCAGGTGACCAACACGCTTTCGGTGCGCGTGCGCGACATCGACAAGACAGGCGAGATCCTCGACAAGGCTGTTTCGCTCGGCGTCAACCAGGGCGGCGGCATCGCCTTCACCAATGACGATCCGGCGGCCACCGTCACCGAAGCGCGCAAGAAAGCGGTGGCCGACGCCATGGCCAAGGCCAAGACGCTTGCCGCGGCGGCCGGCGTCAGCCTCGGCAAGGTGCTCGAGATCACGGATCAGAACATCAGGCCGGCACCGATGCCGATCAACGCCAAGGCTTTCGACGCCGCGGCAGGCGCCACGCCGGTGCAGGCCGGCGAGAACGCCTATAACGTCCAGGTGACCGTCACCTTCGAACTGAACTAACCAGCTTCGACAATCCATGGCGGGGCTCTTCGCCCAGCCATGGATTGTCCGCCGGCGCGCATAAAAAACCCCGCGGGATCGTTCCCGCGGGGCTTTTTCGAGCCGCGCCCGCCCGATGGGACAGGGGCTCCGCTAGTCCAGGCTCATCTTCGAAGAAGATGATGCCTCCAGACCGACCTTCGCAGAAGGTTGTGTCTCCAGACTGACCCCCTAGGGGTCATGTCTCCAGGCTCATCTTCGAAGAAGAGGATGCCGCTCCGATTTGCAGCCTCAGCGATAGATAACCGGGCAACCGCGTTGGTTGGCGAACACGATGACGACGCGGTCGCCGTCCTGGCGGCCCATGACCTTGACCACGCGGCGGTTGACGTCGACGATGCGGGCCCGGTAGAGGCCCATGCGCTCCGCCTTGTCGAGGGCGCGATCCGGCGAGCAGCCGCGGCGCCAGCCGTCGCGGCGCCAATCGTCACCCCGCCAGTCGTCGCGGCGCTCATCGCGGCGATGCCGATAGCCGTCGTCGCCGGTGTAGACGCCGAAGCGCGGATCCTGGTTGTTGCCGAAGCCGAGATAGAGGCTGTCGGCATGGGCAGGAATGGCCGTCAGCGCGCCGAGGCCGACCAGGGCCGAGAGGGCTGCCGTTTTCACCGTGTTGAACATGGTCTTCTCTCCTTGTTGCGGGCTTGTGCCCGTCCTCTTGAAAGCGATGATGGGAGAATGCGCCAGCCTGGCTGAACTGTTTACGAACCCGGCGTTCATCTGCGGTTCATGTGGCGGGAAAAGGAAATCGTCGCCAGGTTTCGGACAATGCGCGCCCAAAAATTCCTGCTCGTGTTCCTTGTCGGGAGCCGTATTGAGGCGGACCTCAAGGCTCGTCGTCGAGCATATAGTCAAAATAATCTTCGGGCTCGGCTAGATCGGTTTCGCTCGCCTTGACCCGGCCGCGCATCGAGATGCCGGCCTCATGCACGGTCTCCGCACTGCCCGACACCAGCCGGTGCCACCAATAGAGGTCGCGACCCTCGGCCACCAGCCGGTAGGCGCAGGTGCTTGGCAGCCAGCTGATGGTACGCACATTCTGCGGCGTCAGCCCGACGCAATCGGGGACGCGCGCCAGCCGGTCGGCGTAGTCTGAACAGCGGCAGGTCTGCGCGTCGAACAGCCGGCAGCCGACACTGGTCCAGTAGATCTCGCCGGTGTCCTCGTCCTCGAGCTTCGACAGGCAGCATTTGCCGCAGCCATCGCACAGCGATTCCCACTCGGCCGGGCTCATCTGCTCCAGCGTCTTTGTTTTCCAGAACGGCGTTTTCATTTTGGGGATGTGGCCCCAGCCGCCGCCGAGGTCAAGCGCGACGACGGTTGAAATGCGGCCGCAACCCGCCCGAATGACATGAAGTTGCCTTCAAAAGGCCGGCCAATCGCCCTGTACGGTGTCTATCCCCGCCAAACCGGAACCAATCGGGCTAAGATCGGTTTCGGCAAGGATGGGACCCCACAAGGAGAGTTTTCGATGAAACGCCAACCATGGATTCTGGCAGGCACCGCACTTGGCCTGTTGATGGCATCCGCGCCGTTGGGCGCGTTCCCGCTTCAGGGAAGTGCCTCGTTCGGCCCCATGCAAGGTGGTGGAACGCCGCTGATCCTGGCACAGGACGCACCGACCGACGAGGCCCAGCCGGCCGACCAGGAGCAGCCGCGCAAGAAGAAGCGCGATCAGCAGGCCCGACAGGCGCCGGCCGAGCAGGCAGCCCCGGCCGCCGAACAGCCTGCTCCACCCGCCGAGGAGCAGCAGCCCCGCAAGAAGAAGCACGAACAGCAGCAACAGGCCGAGCAGGCGCCGGCCGAGCAGGCGGCACCCGCCGAAGAGCAACAGCCGCGCAGGAAGAAGCGCGATCAGCAGCAACAGGCCGAGCAGGCGCCGGCCGAACAGGCGGCACCCGTCGAAGAGCAGCAGCCGCGCAGGAAGAAGCACGAACAGCAGCAACAGGCCGAGCAGGCGCCGGCCGAGCAGGCGGCACCCGTCGAACAGCAGCAGCCGCGCAGGAAGAAGCGCGACCAGCAGCAGCAGACCGAACAGGCGCCGGCTGAACAGGCGGCACCCGCCGAAGAGCAGCAGCCGCGCAGGAAGAAGCGCGACCAGCAGCAGCAGACCGAACAGGCACCGGCCGAACAGGCGGCACCCGCCGAAGATCAGCAGCCGCGCAAGAAGAAGCGCGACCAACAGCAGACCGAGCAGGCGCCGGCCGAACAGGCTCCGGCTGGTGAGGCACAGCCCGCCAACGACAACCAGCCAGTCAAGCCCGGCAGGAAACACAAGCAGGATCAGCAGAAGGAGGCGCCTGCTGCCCCTGCAGTGACGCCGGAAGCCGCCCCTGCGCCGAAAGAAGCTCCGGCCGGCGAAGCAGTGACGCCGAAGGTTGAACCCGCGCCTGCCGGCGAACAGCCGGTCCAGGGCGAGCAGCCCCAGGACAAGACAAAGAAGCACGGCAGGAAGCCGGCGGGCGAACAGCCCGCGAATGGCGAGCAGCCGGCGACAGGCGAACAGCCGCAGACCGGCAAGCAGCCCGCGACGGGCGAGCAACCGGCCAATGGCGTGAAGCCGGCAACCGGTGAACAGCCCGCCAATGGCAACACGGCCGCGCCTGCCCAGGGCGAAAACCCCGTGCAGGGCGAAGCGCCCGCCGACAAGAACGCTGCGCCCATCCTCGACAGCCAGAAGGATGCCCAGCGCAAGGGCGGCGGCCGCAAGCATGGCGACCAGAACGGCCAGCAGAATGGCGAACAGCAGAATGGTGGCCAGAACGCCCAGCAAGGCGGCGACCAGGGCCAGAAGCCGGCGGTCGCTCCTGTCGACCAAGGCCCGCCTCCAACCGACGACAAGTCAGCCCAGCAAGCGATCAAGCCTGAAACGCTCGTCCCGGTAACGGAAGAGAAGGGCAAGCGCCTCGACCGGGCCCCCGACGAGAACATCCGCGACCGCCGTCGTCCCAAGGGCGTCGACGTGCTCAAGGAGATCGGCGACCGCGTCATCATCCAGCTCGGCGGCCAGACGATCGTGCAGAGCAATGAGGGCTCGCGGATGAACCGCGGCGCCAAGGACGTCTATTACGAGGATCTGTCGCAGGGCCGTACACGCGAGACGGTCCAGCGCGACAATGGCGTCCAGATCGTCACCATCCGCAACCGTTACGGCGATGTCATCCAGCGTTCGCGCATCACGCCGGATGGGCGCGAATATGTGCTGAGCTATGTCGACGAGCGGGACTATCAGGATGAGGGCGACTGGCGCGATCCCGGCGACGACCTGCCGCCGATGCGGCTGACCATCCCGCGCCGCGATTACATCCTGGATTCGGAGGATGTCGAGAGTCCCGACGACTACTACACCTTCCTCGACCAGCCGCCGGTGGAGAGGGTCCAGCGTCTCTATTCGATCGACGAGGTCAAGCGTTCGGCCCGCGTGCGCGACATTGCACGCCGCGTCGACCTCGACACGCTGAACTTCGAATTCGGCTCCTCCTCGATCTCCGACACCGAGGTGCAAAAGCTCGAGGGCGTCGCTAGCGCCATGGAGAAACTGCTGAAGAAGAACCCGGCCGAGACCTTTTTAATCGAGGGTCACACCGACGCCGTCGGCACGCCGGAAGCGAACCTTGCTCTGTCGGACCGCCGCGCCGAAGCGGTTGCCGAAGCGCTGACCAATGCCTTTGGCATCCCGCCGGAGAACCTGACGACGCAAGGCTATGGCGAGCAGTATCTGAAGGTCAACACCTCGGCGCCCAACCGCGAGAACCGGCGTGTCGCCATCCGCCGCATCACCTCGCTGGTGGCACCGGTCGCCAGCAACAATTAGGTCATGATTTCAAAACCATGACCTGGTTTGCGGACTCAATGCGAAAAGCACCCATCCCCGGCTCGATCGGGGATGGGAAAGGCTCGGGTCCAGCCCCCGGGCTCAAGAAGATTTGTACCGGCATCGGAAGCGGCTCATTGAATCACAGGCTTGCTGACCCCAGATTCAGGGCTGGGCGTTCCCTGCCCCGTCCCGACTCCAGCGGGACGTATTGAGCCCCGCCGGCCCTCTCCGGCGGGGTTTTTTGCTTTGGATCCAGCTTGCAAAGAGCGACGGCCTGGTCTGACCATCATCCACCTCGCCTTCGTCGTCTCGGCGCTGATGCTGGCCTATATCGATCGGCTTATGGGTCTGAGCAAAGGCAAGAAGGGCAAGGCAGGCTGACCCTCGTCACAGACTGGCCAAGGCGGCCCCGACTTCGTCATCCTAGGGCGGAGCAGCCGCGTAGCGGCGTCGCGAAGACCCTAGGATCCATTCCGTGCTCTCGGCCGTAGAGTGCGGCGGCGCAGAATTCTGCACCGTGGCGACACGCCAGAGTCCCGGCATGGATTCTGGGGTCTGCGCCGCGTCGCTTCGCTCCTTGCTTCGCCCCAGAATGACGAAACTGTTGGAGCCTATCTCGAAGTGATGTGTCCTGCTTTGAAGAGCTAGTAGATGCTCTTGATCTTGCTGTCCGTGCGGGCAAACACCTCGTCCGGCACGAAAAAGTCGCCCGCCAGCGGTCCGGTCGCGCTAGGCGCATAGATCGAAAAGTCGCTGACGCCCTCGGCGCGCAGCACTTCTTCGTCGATGTAGAAATTGCCGGATGCCTCGCGCGACGGCCGCAGGAAGATGGCGCACGCGGCGTCGGCCATGATGTCGGGCGAACGGCTCATCGCCGCGACCGTCGCACCGCCGAGCAGGTTGCGCACCGCCGCCGTGTCGATGGTCGAGATCGGCCACAGCGAATTGACCGCGATGCCGTCCTTGGCGAACTCCGCGCTCATCCCCAGCGTGCACATCGACATGCCGAACTTGGCCATGGTGTAGGCGACATGGTTCTTGAACCACTTGGCCTTCATATCGAGCGGCGGCGCCAGATTCAGGATGTGAGGATTATCGGCTAACTTCAGGTGTGGAATGCACATTTTGGAGACCAGGAAGGTGCCGCGCGTGTTGATCTGATGCATCAGGTCGTAGCGCTTCATGTCGGTCTCCAGCGTGCCGGTGAGCTGGATGGCGCTGGCATTGTTGACGCAGATATCGATGCCGCCGAATTTCTCCACCGTCTTTGCAACAGCCTCGGCCACCTGCGCCTCCTCGCGGATGTCGCACAGCACAGGCAGCGCCTTGCCGCCGGCCTGCTCGATCTCCTGCGCCGCGCTGTAGATCGTGCCCGGCAGCTTGGGATGCGGTTCGGCGGTCTTGGCGGCGATCGTCACATTGGCGCCGTCGCGCGCCGCCCGCAGCGCAATCGCCAGCCCGATGCCGCGCGACCCGCCGGAGATGAACAGCGTCTTTCCCTTGAGCGACATTTATCCTCCGCTTCCCTGATATCTCTTCGTCCGCGCGATCCTTGCCCGTGCCGCTGCCGGATACAAGGGCCTGGGGTGCCGTCGGATGGTGACGTTGGGGAGGCTTCTTTCGCTGCCGGCCTGTTGGACTTTCGCGATCGGTCCCTATATCTTCTATACAGAGAGGTGGAATATATAATGGCTCTATCGATCAAGAACATGGAAGTCGAGCAACTGGCGCGCGAGCTTGCCCGCCGCCGCCGGATCTCGGTGACGGAAGCGATCCGCCAGAGCCTCGAGCGTGAGGTGGCGCGCGAGCGGCTGGTGCCACGCGACAAGGGCGATGATCTTTTCCGGCGCTTGATGGCGATCTCTGACAGCGCCGGCCAGATCCCAAAACGCGAAAACGCTATGACTGAGGACGAGATTCTCGGTTACGATGAGGTTGGAATCCCGACGCGATGATTATCGATTCATCCGCGCTTGTCGCTGTTCTGCGCGCCGAACCAGGTCACGACCAATTTGTCCAGGCTATCACCAGTGCCCAGAGAAGGCTTATTGCCTCTCCAACCCTGTTGGAGACAACGATGGTGCTTGTTGGAGGTTGGCAGGACGAGATTGCCGATCTTCTCGATGCTTTCCTTCGCGTTGCCTCGATCGAGACAATCTCGTTCACGGCCGACCATGCAGCCGTGGCCCGTCAGGCCTTCCTGCGCTACGGGAAGGGTCGGCATCCGGCCGCGCTCAATTTCGGCGATTGCATCGCTTATGCCGTAGCCCGGCTCGAGGCCATGCCGCTACTGTTCAAAAGCAATGATTTCCGCCTGACAGATATCGAGGCGGCGGTTTGATCTGCAGCTAAACCAGCACCAGCCCCTGCCGCATCGCAATCGCAATGGCATCGGTGCGGTTGGCCGCCCCCAGCTTGATCAGGATCGCCGCGACGTGGAATTTCGCCGTGTGCACGGAAATGTTGAGCCGCCGCGCGATCACCTTGTTGGGCGCGCCTTCGGCGAGCAGCGCCAGCACTTCGGCCTCGCGCGGCGACAGCGCTGGCCGGGTGGCATGCTCGTCCAGGACGTCATCCTCGAACGGCTCGCTTTCGCCCGTATGGAAATCCTCATGGTGTCCGCTTCTGCCCTCGCCCGTGACGCGATAGCCGGCCGCCGCCAGCCGCGCCGCCGCGGCGATCAGCAGATCGTCGGCGCCCGCCGGAATGACCGCAAACACCTCACCGGCGGGCCGCCCGCCGCCGGTGCGTCCTGACAGCAGCACGCGCGGTGTGGAGGCCGGCACGGCATCTCCGCTCCTGTCATCGATGATGGCGACATCGGCCCTGCCGCCGCCGGCCGCCACCGGCAGCAGGTCGTCGCTGGCGGCAAGCATGGCGGCCAGGCGCTCCGCGCGCGCGGCATCGCCAAGCGCAATCAGCACCACCAGTTGCCGCGAAGCGGCCCTGTTGCTCACGATCCGGTCGCCGGCGAGCGTTTCCATCAATCCTCTCAGCTCAGCGGCTTTTCGCCGATGGTCAATGTCACGTCGCGCTGTTCACCGCCACGCACCACGCCAAGCGTCACGGAAGCACCGGCGCTGTCAGGGCCGAGCCGACGGATCAGGTCGCGCGGGCCGTGCACGGCCTCGCCGTTCCACGCCACGACGATGTCGCCCAGCGACAGGCCGGCGGCCTTGGCCGGACCGGCGTCGTCGAGGCTCATCACCATCGCGCCATGGGCGTCGCGGTCGCGCACCGGATGGAGGCCAGCGCCGAGATAGCCGCGCGCGACATGGCCCTTTTCACGCAATGTCGCCACTGCCCGCTCGATCGTCTCATAGGGCATGACCAGCGCACGCCCGCGCGGCCCGAACAACAGCATGCCGATCAGCGCGCCCTTGGCGTCCAGCACCGGGCCGCCCTCGAAGCGGCCGCCGGCGCCGACAGCCAGATGGATGCGCCTGTCGATCGTGCCGCCGCGCATCGAGCGCCAGGCCGGCCCGACTTCACCGACCGAGCCCGACACCGCCAGCGCCGAGCCCTGGCTGTTGCCGATGGCGATGGCAATGTTGCCCGGCCGAACGGCATCGGCCCTGGCAAGGATAGGCACGCCGGCCGCATCCGCGGGCTTCAACAGGGCAACGCCCGTCGACGGGTCGCGGCCGACCAGTTCGGCCTTCACCGTCCCGCCAGAGGCCAGCGTCAGCTCGATCTCCTCGCCGGCCTCGACAGCCTCCTCGGCGGTGACGAAATAGCCGTCGCTCCAGTGGAAGGCGCTTGCCGTGCGATGGTGGTGGGTGGCGAAGCTCGCCATTGCTGGCGCCGCCTTGGCGGCGAGGTCGGCAACGGCTTGCGAAAATGCATTCAAATTGAAATCACTCATGGATGTCTCCTGGGGTTCGTCATGTCCCAGATATCGCCCGACGGCGCCCCTGGAGGTACTCGCCTGACGGCTAGTTGGCGGTTTGACTGGCCATCTGGTCAGGTCGCGGCCGTTCCAGCCGCTCCGCACATATAGTCACGATCAAGCCTGAAAACACGGAGCCCATCCATGGCCCTCGCCATCGCCAATTTCCAAACCGATGACACGCTGCTCGACGCCTATTCCATGACGGTCGCGGACGCGGTCGACCGCATCGGCCCGGCCGTCTGCCGCATCGAGCGCATTGGCGGCCAGGGCGGCCATGGTTCCGGCTTCGTCATCGCGCCGGACGGGCTGGTCGTCACCAATTTCCATGTCGTCGGCGACGCCAGGACGGTGCGCGTGTCGATGCCCGACGGCGCCTCACGCGAGGGTCGCGTGCTCGGCCGCGATCCCGACACCGATATCGCGCTGGTGCGCGCCGATGGCAGCTTCACTGACGTCGCGCCGCTCGGCGATTCCAAGCGGCTGCGTCGCGGCCAGATCGCCATCGCCATCGGCAATCCGCTCGGCTTCGAATGGACGGTCACCTCGGGTGTCGTCTCGGCGCTCGGCCGCTCGATGCGCGCTTCGACCGGCCGGCTGATCGACGACGTCATCCAGACCGATGCCGCGCTCAATCCCGGCAATTCCGGCGGCCCGCTGGTGTCGTCGGCCGGCGAGGTCATCGGCGTCAACACCGCCATGATCCACGGCGCGCAAGGCATTGCCTTCGCGGTCGCCTCCAACACCGCCAATTTCGTCATTTCGGAGATCATCCGCTTCGGCCGCGTGCGGCGCGCCTTCATCGGCGTCTCCGCCGACACCACCAATCTGCCGCGCCGCGCGGCGCTGTTGTCGCAAGTGTCGACCAGCACGGCCGTGCGGCTGCGCAGCGTCGAAAAGAACGGCCCGGCGGCCAAGGCGGGGCTGAAGGAGGGTGACATCATCGCGGCAATCGACGGCCGCCCGGTCACCGGCGTCGACGACCTCGTGCGCATGCTCGACGCCGAGCGCATCGGCCGCGAGACGCTGTGCACGGTGGTACGCCGCACCGGCGTCAGCCAGGTGGCGGTAACGCCGGTGGCAAGGGCTGGCTAACGGAGATCAGGACTGCTCGCTCGGAGCCGGTTTCTTCGATGGCGCAACATCGATCAACTGACCGCTCGCTGGTGGCAGTATCTGCCGAAGTTTCAGGATGTGCACCGTTGTGATGGTACAGTCCTGCCATTCCTGATCGCCCTGAAACCTGAGGATCGCCATCACTTCGGCCTTCGCCTTCAGCGCGACCAAAAACGCATCGGTGTTTTCGACAGGCAGATGAGGGACTGTCTCGTCTGGCTGGTTGAGCAAACGATTGGCGAGGCCCGGATAGCTGCTCAGCGTGAACCAGCTTTTCGGCCATTCGATCATCAGGATGATCCACAAGGCCAGGATCTTCCATTCGGTCGAGCCGGGTTGCACGCTCTGCTCGATGCGGCCGACCTCTTGCAACAGCGTGATGGCGTTGATGATGCGCTTGATCTGGCGGGGGTTGGCTGGCAGCACGCTGGAGAGCGCCTCCAGCCGATGCCGGGTCGCCGCTTCGGCCGTTTTGTCGGTGGCGGCACGCAAGGACAGCCTACGGTCGAAATCGGTCAGCAAGACGTCGGTGACCGCGGCGCTTACCGGGCTTGCGATGATCTCTTCGCGGACAGTCTGCGCGGCACTTTCGCGACTAAGGGCCTCGTTCTGTTGCAACACGCTGTCCACCTTGAACTCGAACTCGCCGCGCATCGAGGCATCCGCCTTGAAGACGACATCGAGCGGCAGTCCGCCTCGACCGGATACCGCCTTCTTCACCCCCAGTAGATCCCTCACATAGGTGCGGCGGGCAGCATCCGAAATGTCCGGCAGCACGAAGGAGAACTGGATCGCCTTTTCGGCGAAGCGGGCGCCGAATTCATGTTCCGGTCCGACGTGAATTCCCTTCATCGCCTCGTTGACCTTGGTGAAACACTCCTCGATCCAGTCGCGGTCACCCAGCAGGATGAACACCAGACGCGGACTTTTGAGAATGGTCTGCATGCCGCGGATCAACTCGACGACGAATGTCGGCTCGCAACGGTCGAGATCATCGACGACCACCAGAACCGGTCGCTTGAGCAATGCCATCATTTTCGCAAAATGCGCCCGGAACCGGTCGAGCGGATCGCCTGAACCCAAAGCGTAATTCTTGGCCGCGTCCGGTGTGCCGGACAGCAAGGTCGAACTTAGCGCCGACAGCACGGTCCAGATCAGCGGCGCCCCTCCCACCAGCGCGGCGATGGCAACGGAAACGAATGGACCCAGACTGGTGGTGTTCGCGTTGAAAGCCCCCTTGTCATCGAGGTTGAGTAGGCCAAGACGAAAGAAAAGGATGACAGCGGCAATACCCAGTGCGGTAACCGCCACCTTGTTGCGGATATCGGGCGTCCACACGCGCCAGACCATTTCGCGCAACCAGCACCAGGACCAATCCGCCGTCCGCAACCATGGTGGAAGATAGCCTTGCCCGACCGCCGGCGGTTGCGGCACCGCTGGCCCGTTGAGCAGCGGATTGCCCGATGCGTCGGTCGCGGGCGCTGGTTCGACCAGCAAGTCCTCGGCATAGATGGCGTCGGTCGTCTGTTTGCGGATCGCTTGATAAAAAACCCACCATGGCGGCAGCACGTGCTGATGCTGCCAGGCGTTGAAGGTGACGATGTGCCAGGGGCGCCGATAGGATTCCGGCCAGAAATTTGGATCGCCGAGCGGCAGGCCCAGCATCCAGGCCGGCGGTGGACCGGCCACCTTGTACGGGTTGAGCAGATGGATCAGGAAATTGGCAAAACTGGTCTTGCCGCCGCCCCAAGGTGCATCGATGTGCACGACGAAGCCGGGCGGCGGTTCCCTGGCCCTCCGTTTGGGCCAGATACCGGTCCAGCGCGCACTGTTGCCGCGATAACTGTCCCTAGGATTTTCCTGGTTGAGCTGATCCCAGACTTGATTGAGCCGCCCCGCCAGCACGAAGGCCAGGTCCGAGCGGCTGAGAAAATCCACATCGGGATCGGTGGAATCATCGAGGAAACTGGTTTCAATGGCGGATGTCTCGGGCGGCGGTGATTCCAGCGGCGTAGTTGACGTGGTCGGTTTGACTTCCGATTCCAGCGTTGAATTAGGATTGGCAACGGGATCCTTCTTGCCCTCCGGGGCCTCGGCGGCGCTGCCGATAGACACGTCAGCAGGTGCGTTCTGTCTTCTGCTTCGACGTTTGCGTGCGGTAGCGGTTTGCGAAGATCCAATCGTGCTGGACTGCGGAATTGCTTCCAGGCCGTCCAAAGCACCACGTTCATTGGTGGAGTCTCCGGAACCCCGACCCGCACGCCAGCTTGCTATATCTGCATTCACCTTGGTCGGGTCTCGACTCCACCACGTGTCGGATTGCAGAGCTACGCGGAGGTCGACAGTCTCGCCAAAATAAGTTGTTGGCCTAGCCCGATGACTGTTCGGCAAAATCGCGCGATACCATTCTATCCAAAGTTTGAAACCTGCTCTGGCCAGATCAGGATCTTTAGCCATGTTGTCGAAGGGCGCGCGCACCCAAGGCGGAAAATTGGCCTGAAATCTCGAATCGCCGCGCACATCAATCAACCACAGCGGCTCGTTGATCAGCGCGCGAGCAGCTTCCGCCGCGCCGAAGCTTTCCAGCTCAGACAAGAAGGACACATCGGAAGCAACACTCTCCCTTATCTGAGCCGCCCCGACGCTGCTCGCAACGGCGCTACCGGCATCTGCCGCGAGCCCAGCAGTGATCGCTGCGGAACTTCTCGTTCCACTACCGCCGACAGCCGTCACCGCAGCTTGGCTGACCGCGGCTGGCGCAGCGCTGTGGGGATTGCCGCCGACCACCATGGAATCGGCAACGGCAATGCCAGACTGAGCGGCATCCGAACTGGCTGACCCCGCATCTTGCGTCGGATATCTACGCGCAAACCAGGATATAAACGCAGCTCGAAAGACAGCCAGAAGCAAGCGTTCACGAGAAATCGGCGCATCGGCATTCGCCAACGGCAGCACTCTCAGTGCAAGCCGCGCCGCGATTGCCTCCGCCCATTCCGGCGGCTTGTCCGCCAGCCAGTTCTCAAGCCCTTCTCGACTGCCAACGTTGATCCGGTCCTCCACCCTCAGCTCCCTCCAGCCCGGTCCAGGATGGCCGCTGTCTCGAAGCGGTGCAAGTAGAGAATATGCAGGCCTCTGCTGGGCAGCAGTACGTTGAAGATATTGTCACGGTTTCTATTGGCGCCGCCGTCATCTGGCGTCAGTCGGACGACACTTTCCAACCATTCGATACTTCAGGCCACCCTCACTCCCCCGCCGCGCCCTGCGCGTACTGCGCCAGGAACGCCTCGCTGGGCGGGATCGGCTTGATGACATCGATCAGCACGCCGTTGGGGTCCCTGGTGATGAAATGGCGCTGGCCGAAGGGCTCGTCGCGCAGCGTTCGCAGGATCGGCAGGCCGGCGGCGAGGATCCGCTCATAGACCGCATCGGGGTCGCGTACCTCGAAATTGATCAGCAGGCCGCAGGTGCGCCCCCGCCCCTCTTGCGGGATCGTCTCGTGGTCGCCCTGGACGATGCCGAGATTGACGCGTTTGCTGTCCACCGATTGCAGGTGCACATACCAGTCGCTTTCGAACAGCGGCCGGAAGCCGAAATGCTCGACATAGAAGGCCGCCGTCCCGGCGACGTCGCCGGTCATCAGCACCGGATAACAGCTCGTGGTCTTCATCTTTCCTTCTCCGTGGACATAACATACAGTCTGCATGTAAATCGAATTAACATACAGGCTGCATGTATGCAACAGGAATCCACGCGCCGTTCCAATCGCGACCGCACCGAGGCGACGCGCGCCGATTTGATCGCGGCGGCGCGAAAACTGTTCACGGAAAAATCCTATGCCGAGACCGGCACGCCGGAGATCGTCACCGCGGCCGGCGTGACGCGCGGCGCGCTCTACCATCACTTCGCCGATAAACAGGCGCTGTTCGCCGCCGTGGTCGATCAGGAGGCACAGGCGGTGGCGCAGGAGATCGAGCGCGCGTCGCCATCCTCGCTCGAAGCCCGCGATGCGCTCATCGCTGGATCCGACGCCTATCTCGACGCCATGCGCGCGCCCGGCCGCACGCGGCTGCTGCTGCTTGATGGCCCCGCCGTGCTTGGCCGCGCCGCCATGGATGCGATCGACAACCGCCACGGCAACCGCTCGCTGCGCGAGGGCCTGGTCGCGGCGATGCGGGCCAACACGATGACGAGATTGCCGGTGGATGCACTAACCGCGCTGCTCGCCTCCGCCTTCGACCGCGCCGCGCTGGCCATCGAGGCCGGCGCTTCGGCGCAGGATTACCGCGCCGTGCTCATGGCGCTGATTGATGGATTGTCTCCGGCGCTTCCTCGTCAGGCACCTCGCCCGGCTCGAACTCGTTGAAGCAGCCGAGTTCGCTTTTGAACCGTTCGATCAGCCAGGCGGCGGCCGGCTTCGGGCTGCGATCGTTGCGGTGCATGGCAAACAATGGCGAACTGATTTCCTCGTAGGGTTCGAGATCAAGTTCCACCAGGCGGCCGGTGGCCAGGTCGTCGGCGATCAGCCAGCGCGGCAGCCCACCCCAGCCCAGCCCCTCGCGCATCAGCGTATGCTTGGTGCGCATGTCCGAAAGCCGCCAGGTGCGGTAGGCAAAGACGCCGTAGTCGCGCCCCTTGGTGCGTTCGGACTGATCGGTGACGACAAGTTGCGTGTGCTCGCGCACATCCTCGATCTTCACCGGCTTCGGCAGCAGCGTCAGGGGATGGTTGGGTGCCGCCGCCGGCACCATCGACATGAAGCCGATGCGCACGAGATGGACGTCGACCTTGCCCAGCAGGCCGCCAATGCCGAGATCCGCCTGTCCATTGACGACATGGTCGGGGATCAATCCAAGCGAGCCTATATGCAGGCGCAGCATCACGGTCGGAAACTGTGCCTCGAACGCCTTCAGCACCCGCACCAGCACGGGCGACGGCAACGTCGCATCGACCGACAGCGCCACTTCGGCCTCCAGCCCATGATGATGGCCATCGACGCGCGAACGCATACGCTGCAGCACGCCGATCATGCGCCTTGCATCCTCCAGCATCGCCCGGCCGATCTCGGTCAGTTGCGGCTCGCGTGTGCCCTCGCGTTCGAACAGCTTCAGCCCCAGCTGTGCCTCGAGATTGGCGATGCCATAACTGATGACGGATTGCGCCCGGTTGAGCTTGCGGCCGGCGGCCGAGAAACTCCCGCTATCGGCGACGGCAACGAATATCTGAAGCTGGTCGAGTGTTGGATTGGGCTGCATCGTTGTATCTATTTTGTGGATGGATCGTATATAAAATATACCAGTTTATCTGATGGATAGATATCCCATATCTAGCGGGACAATTCATTCCACTGGAGAGACCCGCCATGTCCATTCTTCTCGTTACCTCAAGCCCGCGCGGCGCTGCCTCGCACTCGACCCGCATCGCCACCGAATTCGCCGAAAAGCTCCTCGCCGCCGATCCGTCGAACACGCTTGTCGTGCGCGACCTCGTCGCCAACCCGCTGCCGCATATCGATGCCGACTATTCGACCGGCATCTACACGCCGGCCGAAGTGCGCACCCCGCGCCAGGCTGAAGTCGTCGGCGTCTCCGATGTCGTGCTCGACGAGTTGTTTGCCGCCGACACGGTGATCCTCGCCACCGGCTTCATCAACTTCAACATCTCCTCGACGCTGAAGTCCTGGGTCGACCACATCGCCCGCTCCGGCCGCAGCTTTGCCTATGGCGAGAACGGCCCCAAGGGGCTCGTCACCGGTAAGAAGGTCTATATCGTACTGGCTTCGGGCGGCATCTATTCGGAAGGTGCGGCCGTGCAGTTCGATCACGCCATTCCCTATCTGCGCGGCGTGCTCGGCTTCCTCGGCATGACCGACGTCGACGTCATCCGCATCGAAGGCGTCGGCATGGGCCCCGACGCGGTCACCGCGGCGCTCGCCAAAGCGACCGCCAAGGTCGACGCCGTGGTCGCCAGCCAGCAGGCCGCTGCCGCCGCGTAAGGCGCCTCGATCATCGGAACTCGAAAGGCAGGCGTTCGCGCCTGCCTTTTTCATTTTAGCCCATGAAATGCCTCAGCAGCCCCGCCGCAGCGACGCCGATCAGCACGGTCGGGAGCATGGAAAGCCGCGTCGCCGCGATGAAGGTGATGGCCAGCGCCAGAAGGTCGGCGGGATTGCGCGACACGAAGGCCGGCGCGATGACCGAGATCAGCACGCAACCGGGCGCCGCCTCCATCACCGCGGTCGCACGCGCGCTGAGCACGCGGTTGCGCAGCATCACATAGCCGCCGATCCGCGTGAGATAGGTGACGCCGGCCATCAGCACGATGGTGACAAGGGTTGTGATGTCGATCATGCGTCACCTGCCATCAGCCAGGCAGCAAGCAGCCCCGACACAGCTCCCGCCGCGACATACCAGGCGCCGGGAATGAAGAGATAGACAAGGGCCGCGACGACCAGGCTGACCAGCCAGGGCCGTGCCGCCGCCACGCTTTTCCACATGCCGCGCATCAGCACCAGGAAGACAGCCGGAAACGCCATGTCGAAACCATAGGTCTCGACATGACCGAGCATCGGGCCGAGCAAGGCGCCGAGCGTGGTGAAGGAAGCCCAGGTCAGGTACATCGCCAATGCCGCGCCCATATAGTAGCGCGGGCTGAAGGCCGGCGTGATATCAGCCGCGGCACGCTGTTTGGCGTCGGCCAAGCCCAGCGCCCAGCTTTCGTCGCACAGGAGGAAAAGTGCTGGAAACGCCTTGCGCCGCGGCAGATCGCGCAGGAATGGCGCAAGGGCAGCTCCCATCAGCAGATGGCGGCTGTTGACCAGGAAGGTGATGGCGACGATGAGCAGGATATGCGGCGGCGACGTCCACAACTGGATCGCCGCGAATTCCGAGCCGCCGGCGAAGTTCAGCCCCGTCATCATGGACAGTTCGAGCGCGTTCAAACCTTTCTGGGCCGCCTGGGCGCCAAGCACCAGCGCATAGGGGATGGTGCCCAACAGCACCGGCGCGCAGGACGCCACGCCCCGGCGGAACTCGGATCGCGAGCCGTCGCCCGCCGCTTCGACTGCCTGTGAAATGCTCATGCTCCGCCGCCGGCCGGCCTCGCGGCCAGCGCTTCCCTCGGTTTTGAACTCTCATGATACCGGCGGCAAACATACCCACACTTCTCGGCAATTTGGTTGCGAAGATTGTTGCATTCTCTCCATTTTTGGCACTGATTGTCACAAATATCCGATAAAATGGAATCCAGAGCCATGACGCTCGACGACATCGACAAGCGCATCCTGCGGGCACTGCAACGTAACGGCCGCATGGCCAACAACGATTTGGCCAACGAGGTCGGCCTGTCACCCTCGCCTTGCCTGCGGCGCGTCAAGCTCCTGGAGGAGGCCGGCGTCATCGACCGCTATGTCGCCGTGCTCAACCCGGCCAGCATCGGCAAGGGCCTCACCTTCTTCACCCGCATCTGGCTGAAGACGCAGGACGAGGACACGGTCCAGCATTTCGCCAGCGAAGTGGCCAAGCTGCCCCAGGTCATGGAGTGCTACCTGATGCTCGGCGACTGCGATGCCCTGGTGCGCGTGGTGGCGGCCGACGTCAACGACTATCGCCGCTTCCAGTCGGAGCATCTGAGCCGCATCAAGGGCGTCCAGAACGTCAAGACCGACGTGCCGAGCTGGACGATCAAGTACACGTCGGAACTGCCGATCTGACCGGTGCCACAGAGCGGCCCGGATGCCTGGTGCAGCGTTTCGGACTGGATAAAAAATGCAACCGGATTGTAGGATCGGTTTCGGTGCCATCGTCCTTCGGACGCAAGCAGCGCTGGGCGCTGCCCTCTGGCATGGGAGATTTGCATGAACCTTTCCTATCGTTGGGTCATCGTCGCCGCTGGTGCGCTGATGTCCTGTGTCGCCATCGGGACGATGTTTTCGCTGGCGATTTTCCTCGAACCGATGGCGATCGACACGCAGTGGTCGCGCGCCGGCATTTCGAGCGCCATGACGCTCAACTTCCTGGTCATGGGCCTTGGCGGCTTCGCCTGGGGCGCGCTGTCCGACCGCTTCGGCGCCCGCATCGTCGTGGCGATCGGTGCCGTGCTGCTCGGCCTGGCACTTGTGGTGGCGAGCCGCGCCGGCTCGCTGCTGACCTTCCAAATCAGCTATGGTGTCCTCGTCGGGCTTGCCGCCAGCGCCTTCTTCGCGCCGATGATCGCGCTGACCACGGCCTGGTTCGACACCAACCGCGGCCTTGCGGTTTCACTGGTCTCGGCCGGCATGGGCGTCGCCCCGATGACGATCTCGCCTTTCGCCCGCTGGCTGATCTCGGCCTATGAATGGCGCACCGCCATGTTCGACATCGGCATCATGGCCTGGGTGCTGCTGCTGCCGGCGGTGCTTCTGGTGCGCCAGCCGCCAAAGCCCGCTGTGGCGGATGTCGGTTCCGCGCCTGTCGCCGAAGGGGCTGGCATGAGCGTGGGCCAAGCGCTGCGCTCGCCGCAATTCATCGTGCTCGGGCTGACCTTTTTCGCCTGTTGTGCCGCCCATTCCGGGCCGATCTTCCATATGGTCAGCTACGCCATGCTGTGCGGCGTCGCCCCCATGGCGGCGGTGACGATCTACAGCGTCGAGGGCCTCGCCGGCTTGGGCGGCCGGCTTCTCTACGGCGTGCTGGCCGACCGGCTCGGCGTCAAGCCGGTGCTGATCGCGGGTCTGGTGATCCAGGCGATCGTCATTGCCGGCTATCTTTCGGTCAGCCAGCTCGACCAGTTCTATGTGCTGGCCGTCATCTTCGGCGCCACCTATGGCGGCGTCATGCCGCTCTATGCCGTGCTGGCGCGCGAATATTTCGGCCAGCGCATCCTCGGTACCGTGTTCGGCGCCGCCACCATGCTGTCCAGCCTCGGCATGGCGCTCGGTCCGCTCGCCGGCGGCATGGTGTTCGATGCCTATGCCAGCTACCACTGGCTGTTCATCGGCTCGGCCCTTATCGGCCTGGGCGCCGCCGGCATAGCGATCGCCTTCCCGCCGCTGCCGCGCAGGCAGTTGCAGATGGCCTGAAGCGGAGGGACGGGCGCTGGTGACAACCCATCGGCGCCCGCCTTCGTCGAAGGTCAATGCCCAAACCAGCGAGCTTTGCGGCTGGAGCCGAGGGGTAACAAAACCCGGGCCGTGGCGGCGTTCAAGAAAGCAGCCACACACTTCGCCGCGCTTGGCAGGCCGATCGACGAGGTGCGCTGTCGGGCACAGATGGCCGATCTGGGCTAGCACCGCCCACCAGCACGAGCAACGCTTAAGCGAATAATCCCAGTTGCTTACCCGGGATCATTCATTCGCGAAAAATGGCTTTGCAGCACGGTGCGAAACTTCTGCATCGTCCTTTCGGTCGTCTGCGCATCGGCGGCCGCGAAGCCCATGACAAGGCCGTTCTGCTGTGTGCCGTGGCGGTACTGGATCGACAGGGCCGACACGTTGATGCCTTGCTGGAGCGCCGCCTCGGCAACCGCCCTGTCGCTGCATCTGTCGCGGAAAATGCCGACAACCTGGATGCCGGATTCGGTCGCATGGAAATCCAGCCATTCCCCGAGGTGCCGTTGAGCGCTTTCCAGGAAGAACTGCCGTCTCTCCGCGTAGAGCCGCCGCATGCGCCTGAGATGGCGGGTGAAATGCCCCTCATTCATGAAGTCCGCCAGCGCGGCCTGGGTCAGCAAGGGGGCGAACTGGCCGCTCACGCTCAGCGCCGAGACGATCGTATGGTCGATCGCCTTGGGCGCCACCATGAAGCCCAGCCGCATGGCCGGGAAAAGGATCTTGGCGAAAGTGCCGACATAGACCACGCGGTTCGACGCGCCGATGCCCTGCAGTGCCGGAATGGGCTGGCCCTGGAACCGGTATTCGCCGTCATAGTCGTCCTCGATGATCCACGAACGCCAGGTCTCGGCCATGTGCAGCAGATTGAGCCGCTGTTCCATCGGCATGGTTATGCCGAGCGGGTGATGGCAGGAGGGCGTCACGAAGATCATGCGGGGCACGACATCGGGCGGATCGAGATTCCAGCCCGCGTTGCTGACGCGCAGCGGCGCCAGGTTCGCGCCGGCCGAGACGAATGCCGAGCCGGCGCCGTAATAGCCAGGCTCCTCCATCCACACCGTGTCGCCGTCATCGATCAGCAGCCGGGCCAGGAGATCGAACGCCGACTGTGCGCCATTGGTCACGACGATCTGCTCGGCGGTGCACTTCACCCCGCGCGAGGCGGTGAGATAGCGCGCTATGGCCTCGCAGAGCGGCGGATAGCCCTTGACGTGATAGGTGCCGAAAAGATCGATATGGGCGAACTTCGCGCGGCGGCTGAGCAGTTTCGACCAGGTGTTGAACGGAAAATTGTCCGGGTCCGGCATGCCGGGATGGAAGGCAAGCATACCCGGCCGGCCATGATGATAGGGTTGGGCAAGCATGGTCTGGCCGCGCCGCGATAGCGGATTGGCGTCCTCGACCGACATTTGTTCGGCAACTGCCGAACGCGTCGGCAGATCCATCACCACCGAGGGTCGGCGCGGACGTATCGCCAGATAACCCTCCAGCGCCAGCTGGTCGCAAGCGGCAATCACCGTGTTGCGTCCGACATTCAGATCCCGCGCCATGACCCGTGTCGAGGGCATTGCGTGCCCGCTCGGCAGCACGCGCCGTTCGATCAGGCCGCGCAACTGGACATAGAGCTGCCGGTGCAGATTGGCGGGGCTGTCGCGATCCAGGGCGATGCCGTCGACGGGAAAGCTGGTCTTCATCTGGTTCCTAAAAATCAATGGAATCTGGTTCTAACAATGGAACCAAAGGAGGCCTACCCTCAAGAAAAAAGCGTTCGGGTTCAGATGGGGCTGGCCGATGCAGTGCATAAGGGTGGGAGTGATCGGGGCGGGCGGCGTCGCCCAGGTCGAGCACATTCCGAACCTGCTCAAGCTGCACCGGCAGTTCAAGATCCTTGGCGTCTACGATCCGTCGCGAAAAGTCCGCGCTTTCGTCGCAGAGGAATTCGGCCTCGAAACATTTTCCGATCTCGACGCGCTGCTCGCCATGCCGCTTGACGCCGTGGTCATCGCTTCGCCGGATGCGCTGCACCGCGAACAGAGCCTCGCCGCCTTTGCCAGGGGCCTGCATGTCTTCTGCGAAAAGCCGCTTTGCTATGGCGCGCAGGACATCGACGAACTGATTGCCGCCAGGGATCGCGCCGGAAAGGTGCTCCAGGTCGGCTACATGAAGCGTTTCGACCCGAGCTACGAGGCGGCGCTGAACTTGCTGCCCGGTACGGCGCGGACGCTTCGCTACATTTCGGTCGAGGTCAACGATCCCGACGCCTGGCCCTTCATCCGGCACGCCTCCACTTGCCGAGGTGACGACGTCGCGGCGGAACTGATTGCCTCGACCGAAGCCAGGCAGCGCGAGCAGGTCGACCGCGCGGTGCCCGGGATCGACGATCCCGAGGCCTTTCGGGGCTTTGTCGGCGCCTATTCTTCGTCGATCGTCCATGATGTGAACGCCGTCCATGGCTTGCTCGATGCGCTCGGCGTCGCCGACGGTGAAATCGTCGGCGCCTCGTTCTTCGCCAAAGGCGAAGGCGGCCAGGGCGCCGTGCGGCTGCTCGACGGCCAGGCCCTGTGGACCATGGTCCATGTCGCCACGCCGGGGCTGCCCGACTACCGCGAGCGCATCACGCTCCATTTCGATGATGCCTCGCTCGAGCTGGAATTTCCCTCGCCCTATCTCAACCACCAGCCGACGCGGCTGACCATCCGCGGCGCCGACGGCCACACGCTTTCCAGCCGCGACATCCGCAGCGGCTATGAAGAGGCTTTCGTCGAGGAGCTGACGGGCTTCTGGTCGGCGATCGTCGAAGGCTCAACCGTGCGCAACACTGCCGAGCAGGCGCGCCGCGACATGACGCTGCTGGCTGGGCTGACCCGCCACCACCTTGCCCAATCGAAGCAATCAGGAGCTCGCCCGTGACGGTTCGCATCGGCATCAATCCGATCACCTGGACCAATGACGACGTGCCGGAACTCGGCGGCGATACGCCGCTTGAAGTCTGCCTCAGCGAAACCAGGCAGGCCGGCTACGCCGGCACCGAACTCGGCGGCAAGTTTCCGCGCCGGTCGGCCGAGCTCAGGCCGATCATGGACCGCTATGGCCTCGCGGTGATTTCCGGGTGGTATGATGGCCGCTGCGACGAGAAGGATATTGGCGCCGAGATGGATGCGATCACGCCGCATCTCCAGCTCTTGAAGGATATGGGCTCGACCCATGTCGTCTATGCCGACACCTCGCGCGGGCGCCACAACGCCATCTGGGGACCGATCTCTCAACGCCCGGCCCTGAGCCCGGAAGAATGGCCGGCCTATGGCCGCAAGCTCACGGCACTCGCCGAAAGAATGGCGGAGTTCGGCGTGCGCATGGCCTTTCATCACCATATGGGGACCATCGTCGAGACCGATGCCGAGGTTGGCCTGCTGATGCGGCATACCGGCGAAGCGGTCGGCCTGCTTTACGACACCGGCCATTCGATATTTTCGGGCGGCGACCCGCTCGCCTTGATCAAGGCGCAGGTCAAACGCGTCGTGCATGTGCACTGCAAGGACGCCCGCAAGACTGTGCTCGAGCGTGCCCGCGCCGAGGACATGAGTTTCATGGGCGCGGTCATGGACGGGATCTTCACCGTGCCCGGCGACGGCTTCATCGACTATCCCGCCATTCTGCGCGTGCTGGCCGACAATGGTTACAGCGGCTGGCTGGTCGTCGAGGCCGAGCAGGACCCCAACAAGGCCAATCCGCTGACCTATGCGACGATGGGATTCAAGAACCTGTCGCGCATGGCGAAAGAGGTTGGATTTACCGTCATGGAGTGATCGAGGCCACTATTCGGCCTCCAGGAAACCAGTGCTGAGGAATGAAACTGGAATGAAGGGGCAACTGGACTGCCGACCGTAATTGCGGCGGCGGAAAACAAACAGGAGGTTGTTATGTTTTCGCTTGCGAAATTAATAAAGCCCGCGCTCGGCTTGCTGGCCGGCTTCACGATGATGGCGGCGGCCACGACCCTTGCGGCCGCCGACGAAACGCGGGTGGTGTTCGTCACCCACGGCCAGAGCGGCGACCCCTACTGGTCGGTCGTCAAGAACGGCATGGACGATGCCGCCAAGACGCTCGGCGTCAAGGCCGAATATCTGGCGCCCGAAACCTTCGACATGGCTAAGATGGGGCAGATGATCGACGCCATCGCGGCCTCGAAGCCCGACGGCATGGTTGTTTCGATCCCCGATGCGGCCGCCCTTACAACTCCGGTCAAGAACGCCGTCGCCGCCGGCATCCCGGTGATCGTCATCGATTCCGGCGGCTCGAAACTCACCCATGACCTTGGCGGCCTGCTGTTCATGGGGCAGGATGAATTCCAGGCGGGCGTCATGGCCGGCGAGCGCATCAAGGCGCTCGGCCTCACCAAGGCGGTCTGCGCCAACCACGAGGTCGGCAATTCGAGCCTCGACGACCGCTGCGCCGGCTTCGCCAAGGGTCTGGGCGTCGACGTGCCGGTGATGAACGGCGTCATCGACCCGACCGAAATGAAGAACCGCGTGATCGCCTACATGACCGCTCATGCCGATACACAGTTCATCCTTGCCGTCGGTGCCAGCGGTGCCGAACCGACGCTGGCCGCGCTTGATGAATTGGGCCTCTCGGGCAAGGTGAAGACCGGCACGTTCGACCTCTCGCCCACGATCCTGCAGGCTGTCGTCGGCGGCAAGATGGAATGGGGCATCGACGCCCAGCAATACGCCATGGGCTACATCCCGGTCGCGATGTTCGATCTCTGGAAGAAGTACAAGATCATGCCGATCGCCGACTATCCGACCGGCCCAGGCTTCGTCACCAAGGATACTGCCGCCTCGGTCATCGAGCTGTCGAAACAAGGCAAGCGCTAACACAGGCGGGGCGGGGCCCCCCCCCCCCCCGCTACACTCTTGAGGGCAAGCAGCCATGGTTTCAGAGATTCGCGACGAGCGGGTCCGGTCCGTCTCACGCCTCAGCCGCCTGCTAAGCAGGCCGGAGCTTGGCGCGGCCGCCGGCACCGTGCTGGTCTTCGTGTTCTTCGCCATCACGGCGGGAAGCACGGGGCTTTTCAGCGCCAAGGGCATCGTCAACTTCCTCGAAGTCTCGGCCCAGCTTGGCATTCTCGCCGCACCCGTGGCCCTGCTGATGATTGCCGGCGAGTTCGATCTGTCGGTCGGCTCGATGATCGGCTTTGCCGGCATCCTCATCGCCATCCCTGCCGTGTTCTGGGGATGGCCGATCTGGCTTTCGCTGCTGTTCACCTTCGCCGTCTGCGGCGGCATTGGCGCGCTGAACGGGCTCGCCGTCGTCAGGACCGGCCTGCCTTCCTTCATCGTGACGCTCGGCAGCCTGTTCATGCTGCGCGGCCTGACGCTCGGCCTCACGCGCGGCATCTCAGGGCGGACCCAGGTGTCGGGCGTGCACGAGCTGGCGCGGAACGATCCCCTCAACAGCCTGTTCTCTGGCCAGGTGTTCACCGGCCTGATTGCCTGGCTTTCCGACCTTGGCCTGATCGGCAAGCGGGCCGACGGAATGCCGTCGATATCAGGCATTCCGGTGTCGATCGTGTGGTGGATCGCGCTGACACTGGCCTGCACCTGGCTCTTGACGCGCAGCCGTTTCGGCAACTGGATTTTTGCAGCCGGCGGCGAAGCCAATGCCGCGCGCAATCTCGGCGTGCCGGTGGCGCGCACCAAGATCACGCTGTTCGTCATGACTGCGCTCGCGGCCGCCCTGTTCGCGGCGGTCCAGGTGCTGGTCACCGGCTCCGCCGACACGCTGCGCGGCACGCAGAAGGAATTCGAGGCCATCATCGCCGTCGTCATCGGCGGCACGCTGCTGACCGGCGGCTATGGATCGGCCATCGGCGCCATGTTCGGCGCCCTGATCTTCGGCGTGGTGCAGATGGGTATCTTCTACACCGGCATCGACACCGACTGGTTCAAGCTGTTCATGGGCGCCATGATGGTCATCGCGGTGCTGTTCAACAGCTATGTGCGCAACCGCGCCATGAGGAGCCGGTGATGGCCGAGCCCTATGTCGAACTGAAGTCGGTCAGCAAGTATTTCGGCTCGGTCGTGGCGCTGAAGGACGTGTCCTTCGATGTCTGCCCCGGCGAGGTGCATTGCCTGCTCGGCGACAATGGCGCCGGCAAGTCGACGCTGATCAAGACCCTGTCCGGCGTCTACTCGCCGGACGAGGGCGAAATCCGCGTCCAGGGCAAGCCGACAAGGTTTGCCTCGCCCGCCGATACGCGCGACAGCGGCATCGCGACCGTCTACCAGGACCTGGCGCTGGTGCCGCTGATGAGCGTGGCGCGCAACTTCTTCCTCGGGCGCGAGCCGATGCGCAAGTTCGGCCCGATCAGCCAGTTCGACGCCGAATTCGCCAACCGCACCGCCTATGACGAAATGTCGGCGATGGGCATCCAGCTGCGCGATCCCGAACAGCCGGTCGGCACGCTGTCGGGCGGCGAACGGCAATGCCTGGCCATAGCGCGCGCCGTCTATTTCGGCGCCAAGGTGCTGATCCTCGACGAGCCCACCTCGGCGCTGGGTGTCCACCAGGCATCCGTGGTGCTGAAGCTCATCGTGCAGTCCAAGGCGCGCGGCATCGGCGTCATCTTCATTTCCCACAACGTCCACCACGCCTATGTCGTCGGCGACCGCTTCACGCTGTTGAAGCGCGGCAGAAGCACCGGCACCTACGCCAAGGGCGAAATCACCCGCGACCAGCTGCTCAACCTGATGGCCGGCGGCAAGGAACTGGTGGATCTGGAACAGGAACTGACGAAGTCGGCCAGGAGCGGCCAGGCTTAGGCGCCGCGCTGATCGGATGCCTGTGGCTGACCAGTCTGGCCGGTACGCGTTGGTATCGCGCAGCCGCGAATCTGTGCTAAGCCGCCGCCCAATCAACAAGAGGACGACAGCTGTGAGCGAACCGACCGTGGCCGAGGCGACCGAGAATATCTATGCATCGCTTCGGGCGGACAATGCCGACATCGACGCACATATCGCGACGCTCAAGGCCGCGCTGGCACGCGAGGGGATGAAACAGGCGGTGTTCGATCCGACCAAGTTGGCGCAAAACAACCGCTCGGGCCGCAAGCTGATGCAGGCCTATTTTCGCCAGCGCGGCGTCAGTGTGAGTTTTTCGGATTAAGAGCCCCGAACGGAGCATTCGCCTCTCTCGCCTACCCCCGTGTAAGCTTGCTATTGTGCAGTCCAGCGATGACGCGTGCGCCGATTTTACTCCTCAGCTTGCCGTCTCTATCGCCCGCGAACCAGCGATCGCTGAGGCGAAGTCGCGATATGGGCGCAGTGGGCGGCCCAGAAGCGCAGTCAGGCGCTCGACGTCGCCGGCCTCGGGCAGCATCCCGTCGGTGAAGAAGCGCTCGCCCATCAAGCGCATGTCGTAGGCCATCCAGGCGGGCAAGAACTGCTTGAGATTTTGCTCAAAGCCCTCTGTATTGTCGCCGCCGTAGTGGATCGGGCGGGCAAGCACGTCTGACCAGATTGCGGCGATATCCGTCCCAGTCAGTGTCTGCGGACCGACGAGGTTGATCCGGTCGAGCGCAAGCGGCTCTGCGGATTGTTCGCGGCGCAGCAGCTCAAGGGCGGCGATCTCAGCGATATCACGCACGTCGATCATGGCAAGACCCTTGGCGCCGATCGGCATTGGGTAGGTGCCGTAGCCGGTGATAACGTCTTCGATCATCAGATCGTTCTGGATGAAGTAGGCCGGGCGCAAGATCGTAGCCTTGAAGTTCATCTGCTCGATCATTCGCTCGACGCCGAACTTGCCCGCGAAATGCGGCACGTTCACATAGACGTCAGCGTGGATCACCGACAGATAGACGATGCGCTCGATGCCGGCCGATCGGGCGACGTTCAGTGCGATCAAAGCTTGGGTGAATTCGTCCGGCACCACGGCGTTCAAGAGGAAAAGAGTGGAAACGCCAGACATGGCTTTGCGCAGCGAATCGACATCGAGAAAGTCGCCTTGCACGACGGATACGCCTGCCGGGAAGCTGGCTTTCGACGGATCGCGGACGAGAGCACGGACATCGGCGCCGCGCTTGACGAGGTGTTCGACGACTTGGCGGCCAATGTTGCCTGTGGCGCCGGTAACGAGAATGGTCATGAAATTTCTCCTGTTGGGTTGCTTGACACCTCCAATATGTGTGGCTCACTGAGAGCCCAATAGACGGAAACTCTAGACGCACCGTCTCACTGGTGGAACACCAATGGATCTTCTTGCGCTCGCCGATTTCAATCTCGTCGCCCGCCATGGTGGCTTCGGCAAAGCGGCAAGGGCCACCGGCCGGCCCAAGGCAACGCTGTCCCGGCGCGTTGGAGAGTTGGAAAGCAGTCTTGATCTGCGCCTGTTTGAACGGGGTGCGCGCAACCTGAAGCTCACCGAAGAAGGACGGGCGCTCTTCGAGCGGACGGGGGCGTTGCTTGCCGAACTGGACGAGACGGCTTCGGCGATTGCCTCGGGCGCTCAGAGACCCAAGGGGAGATTGCGGATCAGCGCACCTTTACATTTTTCGCAGACGGCAATGGGGAGGATCGCCGCGGGATTTGCCCTCAAGTATCCGGAGGTGAAACTCGAGGTGACGACCGAGGACCGGCCTGTCGACATGATCGAAGAAGGCTACGACCTGGTAATCCGGGTCAATCCAGATCCCGACGAAAGCCTGGTCGGACGGGCGTTTCTCCGCGATCGTCTGGTTGTTGTGGCGAACCCCGACCTTCCTCGCACGACCGGTGAGCGTGCCGCTCCTGGCGTTGCGCGCGGAGCAGGCGAACTGCAAACATGGCACGTGAAGACACCCGGTGGCCGGTCAACGATTACAATCGAGCCGGTCCTCGTTCTGTCAACGCTCATCGCGGTCCGGGATGCCGTGCGAGCCGGCGTCGGTGCAGGACGTCTTCCCATTTCGTTGGTGAGCCACGACTTGGCTGACGGGACACTGGTGAATTGGGGGGATATTGACGGTCCCGAAATCTCGATTTGGACGCTCTACCCATCGCGCCGGCTGCTCAGCGCGCGAGTGTCGGCGTTCTTGGACTTTCTAAAACAGGCTTTCCCAAATGGGACGCCGGACGAACTGGCCGCCTACATCGGCAAGTGATGGCCGAAGCCGCTTTCGGGCGCCGACAGTCCTATGCAAAAAAAACGGAAGCTGGAAGCGTCCCCCAATACCTTCGCGCACCACTGCTACGCGTTACATCCGCGCCCTGGCCGAAGAGGGATCATAGGGCGAATCCGCGATGACCTCAGCGGTCTTCCATTCCCCCAGAATGGCGACGTCGAGCTTCGTGCCGGGCGTGCCGAGACGCTCGGGCAACAGCGCCAGCGCCACATCGTGCCCGAGCGTGTAGCCATAGCCGCCCGACGTGATGCGGCCGACAAGTTCGCCGCCGATGTACAGCCCTTCACTGGCAAGCGTGCTGGCGCCGTCGGTTTCTATTCTGAGCGTCACCGACCGGCGCTGGTCGCTCCTCGCCTTGTATTTCACGACCGCGTCGCGGCCGACGAAATCGCCCTTGTCGAGGCGGATGAAGCGCTCGAGCCCGCTCTCCAGCGCGTTGAGTTCGGGATTCATGTCGCGATACATGGCGCGGTAGGATTTCTCCAGCCGCAGCGATTCCAGCGCATGCAGCCCGACGAGCCGCATGCCGTCCTTCTCGCCCTCTCTCAGGATCGCGTCGAGCAATTGCCGCTGGTAGGCCATCGGATGGTAGAGTTCCCAGCCGAGTTCACCCTCGTAGTTGACGCGCAGCAGCCGCACGTCGCTGGCAAGCGCCACGCTGCCGGTCTTCACACCGAACCAGGGAAAGCCCGCATTCGACAGGTCGATCTCGGTGAGTGGTTGCAGCACGTCTCGCGCCTTCGGCCCGACGACCGTGAAGCAACCGCGATCGTTGGTGACGTTCTTCAGACTGACGCTGCCGTCGGCGGGAAGCAGCCTTGAGAGATCGTCGAAATTCCAGCGTTCCGCGCGCGGCGTCGAAATCAGGTAGAAACTGTCGTCGCCAAGGCGCGCCACCATATATTCGGCCTGCACGCCGCCGGCAGCGGTAAGGTGATGCGCCAGCACCGCCCGGCCGGTCGCCGGCAGGCGGTTGGCGAGGATCGTGTCGAGCCAGGCGGCCACGCCTGGCCCCCATACTTCGAACTTGGTCATCGGCGTCATCTCGACCAGGCCGACGGCGTTGCGCACCGCCTGCACCTCCTCGCCGACGAAGACGCCCTTTTTAGTCCAGCGCCAGCTGCACTGGTCCTTGGCCTCGACGCCCTTGGGCGCGAACCAGTTCGGCATTTCCCAGCCGTTGAGCACGCCCCAGACCGCACCCAGTTCGGTCAGCCGCGCATAGGACGGCGCGGTCTTCTGCGGGCGGGCGGCGGGCATGTCCTGTCCCGGATATTTCTGCTCGGCATGCGTGCCCCAGGCCTCGCGGACCTTCTCGCGCGTCCAGGCCTTGTTGGCATAGTCGCCGAAGCGGCGCGGATCGAGATCGGAAGTGTCGAGGCTGTTGCCGCCCTCGACGATCCGCTCCGACAGGTAATAGCCGATCGTGCCGCCCCACAATATGCCGCCCGGCACGCCCTCGGCCAGCCACACATTGGGCAGGCCCCAGGCCGGTCCCATCAGCGGAAGCTCGTCCGCCGTCATCTGGAAGGGACCGCGGACATTGGCCTTGATTCCGGCACGTCCCAGCGCCGGCACGAGCTGCGTTGCCTGCTCCCAGTTCCACGACACCGCCTCGAAATCCTCTTCGACGAGGTCGGCGCCGAACCAGGCGGGAACGCCGTCCTCGGCGAACAGCTTGAGGTGTTCGGTGCGCTCGTAGGGCCCGAACATGAAGCCGTCGCCTTCCTCGCGCAGATAGCCTTCAAAACCCTCGTCGCGCAGGATCGGCATTTCGGCACGTCCCTGCTTTTTGCGCTCGACGATCTCCGGCACGGGCTCGGTGATCCAGTACTGGTGCAGGATCGGGATGGCGGGGATGTCGAGGCCGAGCAGCGCGCCGGTCTGGCGCGCGTAATTGCCGGTGGCGCAGACCACATGTTCGCAAATGATGTCGCCCTTGTTGGTGGTGACCCGCCATTCGCCGCCGGCGGTCCGCTGAAAGCCGGTGACCTCCGTGTTCAGGTGGATCCTGGCACCCAGATCCCGCGCGCCCTTGGCCATGGCATGGGTCACGTCGGCCGGCGCGATATGGCCGTCGTCGGGATGATAGAGCGCGCCGAGCATATGCTTGTTGTCGAGAAGCGGGCAGAGCGCCCTCGCCTCCGCCGGCGACAGCAAATGCGCCCGCATGCCCTGAACGTCGGCCACGCTCATATAGCTCTTGTATTCGTCGAGCCGGTCCCTGGAATTGGCGATCCGCAACTGGCCGCATTTGTGCCAGCCGACCGGCTGTCCGGTCTCGGCCTCTAGCCCTTCATAGATCTCGATGGTCTTGTTGATCATCCGGCCGATATTGATGTTGCGGGCATAGGACGGGACGAGGCCCGCCGCATGCCAGGTCGAGCCGGCCGTCAGCTGCGTGCGTTCGAGCAGCGCGACGTCGGTCCAGCCGCGCTTGGCCAGGCCGTAGAGGATGCCCGCGCCGACGCACCCGCCGCCAACAATCACCACCCGCGCATGTGTCTGCATCGACCCACCAAATCCCAGTCATTTCCAATGTGTAGGGTCGAAGCTACAGACGGCGAAAGACCCTGTAACGTCTTCAAAAACTAGGGGTGATGATAAGCTGGATTTATGCAGGCTCCACGTGGCCGAGCCCTAGCCGAAAATCCGCTCGCCCTGTTCATCGACCAGCTGGATGCCCTTCTTGATCGAGATGTCGACGGCGTCGTCGAGGCCGGCGAAGCGGTCGGCGCGGATGAATTTGTGCTCCTTCACCACGCCGTCGATCTCCTTGGAGACGATACCGCAGGTCTGGTACTGGCCATCGTTCTTGTAGGGTGTAGCGCTGATCAGGAAACCCTTGTGCTCGACCTGCTTGGCGGGTGCGGCACTCTTGGCCTCGGCCGCTTCACCGCCGCCACCGCCGAAAAGACGTTTCAGAAAAGACATGGCTCAAATCTCCTTGTTCGCCCTGCGATCGCGGCCTGCCTGTCCGCGATTCACGACGCTGTTGTCCCAGCATGCGCGAATGTGCCGCCGCGTTCCAGCCCCCTCTCACTGTTCCGCCGCTGTCCTGACGACCGGTTCTGCGTTGCGGGAGGCGCATGGGAATTCAATCACGATCGGCAATATACCGCTGCGTGCCATGAATGTCCTTGAATATGGGTGGCGATATTTCGTACCAGTAAGCCGTTCATGACCAGCGAGTTGCGACCCCGTTACTACACCGGCTTCGGCAAGTATCTTCTGAACCGCCAACCGACCCGCTCACGCTGTGTCGCAGCGGCATACCGCATAATCGGGTTTGACGTCGGCTTGAAGGACAACCGTATGATTGAACGTCTTGCCACCGGAAGCGCATTGCTTGGTGTACCGCTTGCGACGATTCAAGACGGCACCTTGCGCTACACCTACAAGGGCGTGCCCACCTACAAAAATCCATTCGATCTGGCGCTGTACCAAATGCTGCTTTGGCAGCAGAAGCCCAGGACATTGATCGAGATCGGCTCCAAATGGGGCGGCAGCGCGCTCTGGTTTGCCGATATCATACGCAGCTTCGGCGTCGACTGCGTCATTCACTCGATCGACATCACGCCGCCCTCGATCAGCGTGCCGGGCGTGACGTTTCATCGTGGCGACGGTCGCGACCTGGCGGCAACCTTACCGGCGGAGCTGATCGAGAGCCTCCCCAGACCGATGTTCGTCATCGAGGATGCGGACCATCATTGCGAGACGACGCTCGCCGTGCTGCGCTTCTTCGATCGTTGGCTGGTTGCGGGAGAGTATATTGCCGTCGAGGACGGTATTGTCGACGATCTTTATGGTCCAGAATTTGTCGCCAAGCTGATGGGCGGCCCACGCCGTGCGGTCGAGCTGTTCTTGCGCGATCGTGGGCAGGACTATGAAATCGATACCAGCCTTTGCGACCACTTCGGCACCAATGTGACCTGGAACGTCAACGGCTATCTCCGTCGCGTTCGCTAGAGCAATTGCAGAAAAGTGTGAAGCGGTTTTCCCGGGAAAAGCGCTTAGCGCTTGCCCTTGGGAATTGCGTAAAAGGAAAATACTCTCACTCCTTGCGCCACCAGGATCCGGTCCAGTCGACCTCCTGCATCGGTGCCGTGATGCCGTGTTGATCGCGAAAATCGATCACCGCGCGCTGGCATGGATCGAGAGCGCGATCGTCGATGACGACAACACCGCCCTGGGACAATTTGGGGTAAAGGGAATTCAGCGCCACAATGGTCGACTCGTAAAGATCGCCGTCGAGCCGCAGCAGCGCGAACGGCCCGGCCGACAGCGACGGCAGGGTGTCGCTGAACATCCCTTCCACGAACACGACCTGCTCGTCGAGCAGCCCATAGCGTGAGAAATTGTCCTTGACCGTCTCCAGCGAGACGGCCAGTTCCTTGAACACGTTAAGGTTCCACCCGGTATCCCAGGGATAGAGCTCTTCGTTTGGCGCCGGCAGGCCGGCGAACGAGTCCACGACATAGACCTTGCGGTCGTGGATCTGGTTCGCGGCAAGAACGCCGCGCATCAGGATGCAGCAGCCACCGCGCCAGACGCCCGTTTCGATGAAGTCGCCAACGATGCCGTCGTCCAGCACCTGCTGTGATAGATTGCGCAAGCTCTCGAGACGCGCCTGGCCGACCATCGTGTGAGCCTGCGTTGGCCAATCCTTGCCGATCGCGCGGGTTTTCGGGTTGAACGGCTCGACCACCATCGGCTGAACCTCCGGGTTGATCGCGGGATCCTGGTAAATCGTGTTGAGCAATATCCTGATCAGGAGATCAAGATACAATTCCCGCGCTGCTGGAGTTGAATCGTTGACTGTCGTCATCATCCGGCCCTTCATTGCTCCGATCTGCCACGTTCGCGAATCCGCGCGACGCGTCAACCCTCAACGTCAAGCCAATTGCTCAGGACGATGTCCTGCGCGAGCGTTTGGAATGCAGCCGATCCTGAACGAGTTGACAATGGTGAGCAGACGAAGACCGTCTATTGCAAGGCCGGTGGCTCATAGGTCTGGTCAAGGCGCCGGCCTTCAGCTTGGCTTGCCGAAGGCCTGCAAGCCTTCAACGTCTCGATTCACGACGCTGTTGTCCCAGCATGCGCGAATGTGCCGCCGCGTTCCAGCCCCCTGATGAAGACGGCGACCAGCAGTTCGATCTGCCGGTCGATCTCGTCGGCCTGCCGGCGAACGGACCTGCCGGCGTAGCCGCTGGTGACGATGCCATGCACGCTTGACCACAATGTGCGCGCGGCGATCCGGCGGGTGTCGTCGTCGAGGTCGAAATCGCCGCCGGCGAGCACGCCGGCAATGATCTCGAACAGCTGGTCGAGCCGCGCCTCATAGGCATCCGGCTCGGTCAGCGTCGGACGCCGCCTGTTGAAGGCGAGCAGCGCCGGCCAGCTGCCGGGATGCGCTTCGACAAAACGCACATAGGCGCCGGCCAGTGCCAGCAGGCGCTGGCGCACGTCGGTGATGCCGCGCTGGGAAAGATCGGCCATCGCCGCCGCCCCTGCCGCGCCCAGCCGGTCGAGCAGCCGCATGTTGACGGCACGATGCACCCCGCCGAGGTCGGAAAACAGATTGTAGACCGAGCCGACCGAAATGCCCGCCTGCTCGGCGATGGTCCTGGCCTTCAGATTGTCCATGCCGCCCTCGTTGAGCAGCACCTCGGCAATCGCCAGCACCCGCTCGCCTGTTTCTTCCCTGTCCAGCGCCATGCTTGTCCTCATGGATGCCGTGCCCTCGGCCCGGCTGTTTCGAACCACGATCGTCCCTCCGTCTACCACATCCGGGATTTCGTGAACAGTGTTCAAAAACAGGTCTGAACGATGTTCATTCCTGGCACGAGCGCCTGTCGGCCGAGATGACCGCCAAGATCGAGAAGGCCCGCAACGAAAGGCTGATCAGCGAATATGTCGGCAAGGAATGATCCGCATTCGCGCTGACGCAAAAAAGCCCGGGTCGACCCGGGCTCTTTTCATGCATTTATTGCATCTGGATCAGCGGTGCGTCAGAGCTTCCAGCGCTTCCGCCGCGGCTTCGAGAATGGCGATCGCCTCGGCCTGCTTTTCGGCCGGGGCATCGACGATGTCGCCCAGGGCAGCGCGCAGGCGGTGGCGGATGGCGCGGAATTCGTCGCGCGTTTCCGAACGCTCGCCACGCCCGCCCCGGCCACCGCGGCGGTCCTCGCCATCATCGTTCCAGCCGAACCAGTCGCGTGCCTTGGCCATCTTGCGGCCAAAGCGCTCGAGGTGGTCGAGCACGCCGTCGATCATCTCGCGATTGTCGGCAAGATGCGCCTGCCCGGCCTCGGTGATGGAAAACACCTTCTTGTTGCCTTCGCTCGACGAGACGGCATAGCCGGCCTCTTCCAGGAAGGTCAGCGTCGGGTAGACCACGCCCGGGCTCGGGCTGTAGATGCCGCTTGTGCGCTCTTCCAGCGCCTTGATGATGTCGTAGCCATGGCGCGGCGCCTCGGCCAGCAGCGAAAGCGTGATCAACTTGAGGTCGCCGTCGGCCAGCATGCGGCCGGCGCGGAACATGTCGCCAGGGCCACCGCGTCCGCCGCCGCGACCGCCGCGACCGCCGTGGCCGAACGGACCAAAGCCGCCGCCTCTGCCACCGAATTTGCCGGCCATGTGCATGAACATGCGTTCGCCGAAATGACTATGTCTGTGCATGATTGCTCCTTGAGTTCTATCTTACGATATATCTTAATTAGGCACCTGCCCTGCTGGTGTCAAGATATATCTTACGATGTATCGGAATGCGCCGCCAGCCGGATCGGCCTTCCCGGGTCTTGTCGTTGCAGACGACGGAGTTGGATGCGTTCGGCTACCAGCGGCCCTTGCGCCGGTTCCAGGCGTAGAGCAGGTCGGCGAACCGGTCATAGGCAAGTCGTGTCAACGGCAAGGCAACCGGATTACCGAAAAGCGCGGCCAGCCAGCCCTCGCCCGGTGTCGCTTGCCATATGGCAATCGCGACATCGACGCCGACCAGCAGCCGGCCGGCCGCGTCGGTGGCGTGCAGCCGGCGGCGGATGTCTTCCAGCGAAGCGCCAAAACGGCCAAGCGCCGCCGGCTCCAGATTGATGTCGCGAAACTCGATCCGCCCCGCCTGGACCGCTTCGATCAGCCGCCGCTTTTGCCGACTGATGCCCGCATCGCAGACAGGGCATCGCGTGTTGTACCAGACGGTCAGTTCAGGCTTGGGTGTTTGCTTGAGCATGATGTTGGCATGCTCAGCCGTGGCTATGCCGATGATGCAGGTCCGGATAATGCGGATGCCGGTGGCGCATCGGCGCGTGCCGGTGCCAGTGCGAATGCGGCTCGCTCACCGGCCCGTCATGATCGTGCTGGTGGTGCTCGTCATGCACATGGCTGTGCTCATGTTCCAGCGCCTCATGGTCGTGCTCGTGCTCATGGCGTTCCGACAGATGCAGCCACAGGCCGACACCCATCAGAAGCCCCGCGATCACCAGTTTGAGAGTGACGGCATCGCCCAGCATGACGATGGCCACAAGCGCACCGATGAACGGAGCGAGCGAATAATAGGCGCCTGTGCGCGCCGTCCCGAGATGGCGCAGCGCCAGGATGAACATCGCCAGGCTGACGCCGATACCGAGGAAGCCGACCGCGGCCGTGGCCGCGACAATGGATATCGTGGGAAACGACGCCCCGGCGGCAAGCGCCAATCCGACATTGGCCGCACCCGCCACCAGGCCTTTCAGCATGGCGATCACCACGGGGTCGGTGGCTGAAATCCTGCGCGTGAAATTGTTGTCCAGCCCCCAGGCCACGCAAGCCCCCGCCACCAGCAGGGCGCCCGGGTTGAAAGCAACGCCGCCGCCGTCCCATGACAACAGCACCGCGCCCGCCAGAATGGCGAAGGCGCCAAAAAGCAGGCGCCGGTCGACATTCTCGCGATAGACGAGCCAGGCGATCGCCATGGTCGCCAACCCTTCCAGGTTGAGCAGCAGCGCTGAACTGGATGCCGTGTTGAGGCTGAGGCCGAACATCAACAGCACCGGCGCGAGGATGCCACCCATGCCGATTGCCAGCGCCAGCCAGGGGATATCCCGGGCGGCCAGTTGCGCTTCGCCAGCCGCCGCCTGCCTGCCGCGAAGCAAGCGATAGAGAGCGAGGCCGAGACCGGCGCCAAGATAGAGCAGGCCGGCCAGCATGAAGGGGTTCACGGCGTCGAGCAGCAGCTTGGAAAGCGGCGGCGTCGCGCCGAACAGAGCGGCCGAGCCAAGGGCGAGCGGCACGCCGGGCCAAAGATGCGAATGTGTTTCGGACATCATCTCACCCTATGACAGCCGCGCATGGCCTCGGTGCATCCGTTGTCGCGAAACAGCGCCCACTCTTATCAAGGCAAGGCTGCCAGCCAGTATCGAGACTTTCTTCATCGCGATCCTCTGGCCGCAGTTTATCACGGCAAAGCGTCCTGTCCTGCGGCAAAGCGCCGTCAGGCCGGGTATCTTGTCGTCGCCTTCGAACCCTGCCGCCTGCTATCCAAGCGACGAGATGATCTCGCGGTAGGCGAATTCGGGGAAGGCTTTCAGCGTCCGCGTCCGGATGTTGCCGGCGGCCGCCAGCATCAGCGAGAAACGCGCCAGGACCGCATCGTCGGGTGCTTCCACCACCGCCACCATGTCGTATTCACCCATCGTCAGGTAGAACGCCTTGAACGAGCCGCCCATGTCGCCCAATTGTTTCCTGGCGGCATCAAGCCGTTTCGGCGAATCCCGCACATTCTTCGCGCCCTGCTCCGTCCAGTTCATCAGCACGATGTAGCTTGTCACGGCACACCTCCCTCCGGGGCCACGGAGCACGGCGTCTTCGCCGGGGCGGGCATCCGGGTTGTCGCCCAGAAAATGCATCCGACCTGGAAATTATCCTCCCGATGGATGCGAGCCGCAAGAGCGCGTGTCACAAACGAAAAAGGGCGCCAGGGGGCGCCCTTTTGTTCTTGCTGTCGGTATGTCTCAGCTGTCGAGGAAGCTGCGCAGCTTGCGCGACCTGCTCGGGTGCTTGAGCTTGCGCAATGCCTTGGCTTCGATCTGGCGAATACGCTCGCGGGTGACCGAGAACTGCTGGCCGACTTCCTCCAGCGTGTGGTCTGTGTTCATGCCGATGCCGAAGCGCATGCGCAGAACGCGCTCCTCGCGCGGCGTCAGCGAGGCCAGAACGCGCGTGGTGGTCTCGCGCAGATTGGCCTGGATCGCGGCGTCGATCGGCAGGATTGCCATCTTGTCCTCGATGAAGTCGCCCAGATGCGAATCCTCCTCGTCGCCGACCGGCGTTTCGAGCGAGATCGGCTCCTTGGCGATCTTCAACACCTTGCGCACTTTTTCGAGCGGCATGGCGAGCTTTTCGGCCAGTTCCTCCGGCGTCGGCTCGCGGCCGATCTCGTGCAGCATCTGGCGCGAGGTGCGCACGATCTTGTTGATCGTCTCGATCATGTGCACCGGAATGCGGATGGTGCGCGCCTGGTCGGCGATCGAACGCGTGATCGCCTGCCGGATCCACCATGTCGCGTAGGTCGAGAACTTGTAGCCGCGGCGGTATTCGAACTTATCGACCGCCTTCATCAGGCCGATATTGCCTTCCTGGATCAGGTCGAGGAACTGCAGGCCGCGATTGGTGTATTTCTTGGCGATCGAGATGACGAGGCGCAGATTGGCCTCGACCATTTCCTTCTTGGCGATCGCGGCTTCGCGCTCGCCCTTCTGCACCTGGTTGACGATCTTGCGGAATTCCAGGATCGAGATCGCCGTTTCAGTGGCCAGATGCTGGATCTCGGCACGCAGGTCCTTGATCGCATCCTTCTCGTTCTTGGTGAATTCCTTCCAGCCGCGCGAGGTCAGGTTGCCGATCGCGCGCGTCCAGTTGGGGTCGAGTTCGGAACCCTGATATTCCTTCAGGAACTCCTCGCGGCGCACGCCATAGCTTTCGGCGAGGCGCAGCAGCTTGCCCTCGTTCTGCACCAGGCGTTTGTTGATGTCGTAGAGCTGCTCGACCAGCGCCTCGATGCGCGCCGTGTTGAGCGACAGCGACTTCACCGCCTTGATCAACTGGTCCTTCAGCTCCTTCAGCCGGCGGTCCTGGCTGGGCGACAGCGTGCCGGCGGCGGCCAGACGGTTCTCGACCTGCTGGTCCTGCAGCTTGCGCAGCTTCTTGTAGGTGTCGGCGATGACGTCGAGCGTCTCCATCACCTGCGGACGCAGTTCGGCTTCCATCGCCGCCAGCGACAGGCTCGCTTCGTCCTCGTCTTCCTCGTCATCGTCCCCGATGCCGCGCGTATCGGTGCCGACATTGGTGATGTCGTCTTCCTCGTCGCGTCCGCGCCGCGGCTTTTCCTCGGCCTTGGGCGCTTCCTCGATGCGCTCGACCACCGGCGCCTGCTTGGCCTCCGGGCCGGCATAGGTGGCTTCGAGATCGATGATCTCGCGCAGCAGGATCTTGGATTCGTTGAGCTCGTCGCGCCAGATGATGATGGCCTGGAAGGTCAGCGGGCTTTCGCACAGGCCCGCGATCATCGTCTCGCGGCCGGCCTCGATGCGCTTGGCAATGGCGATTTCGCCCTCGCGCGACAGCAGCTCGACAGAGCCCATCTCGCGCAGATACATGCGCACCGGATCGTCGGTACGGTCGGTCGGCTCTTTCTTGGTTGTGGTGGCGGCGACCGCCGTGCCGGTCTGTTCGGCCAGTTCGTTGGCGTCTTCCTCGGCATCCGCCGCGGTGTCGCCGGCCTCGGCCTCTTCGCCCTGCTCGTCATCCTCGACCACGTTGATGCCCATGTCGGACAGCATCGCCATCGTGTCCTCGATCTGCTCGGAGGTCACTTCCTCGGAAGGCAGCACCGAATTCAGCTCGTCCATCGTGACATAGCCGCGCTTCTTGGCGGCCTTGATCATCTTCTTGACAGCATCATCGGAAAGGTCGAGCAGAGGGCCATCTGTGGCGCCTTCGCGTTCGGTCTCGACCTCTTCCTTTTCCTTAGTCGCCATAATTTTTATCTTCTCCTAGCGGCCGGGCATCGGGGCCGCGTAAGCTGTCGGACCAGTCAAATCGGATAGGCTCGTTTTGAAACGCGCTTCACCGGGCCACTAACTTCATTGATCGTTAAGTCCAGATTAACCCTGATATCTGTGGCAGGCTGCCTGCCTGTCCAGTGACCAGTACCTCACATCGCTCATTTCCCGTCGGCGCGGGTGCGGGTTAACGTTTCGAATCGTCCTGATTCCGCCATTCTGTCTGAAGGTCAAGCGCCTCTGGCATGATTCGCATGAAAAAAGCGAATCAATTACCCGACTTAGCGCGCCTTGCTCCCCTGGGAAGCCCGGCCACGCTCTCATTCTTGCACTCACCTGCACTTAGGCTCGCCCAGCCCTGCCCGACGAAACGCCGAATCCTTCGATCAGCGCTTCCGTCGCCTGCACATCCTGAAATTGCGCCTGAATTTCGATCAGATGGCGGAAGTTTTCGTCCGAGGGATCCGCTTCGAGCGCCGCTTCCGCCTGTTTCAGCTCCTTATGTAAGGTGCGCGCGCTGCGCTGCAAGTGCAGTGCCTGGTTCAGAGCGTCACGGGCGTCGTCAAGTGCTGCCGTCTCCAGCGCCGGCCATTGCCGCGCCCGCCGGATCAGGCCAACCGCGCGCTCCCAGATCTCGGCGCAGCCGGCACGCTCGATCGTCGCCACCACGGCGTGGCGGTCATTGGCCATGTCATGCGCCATTGCATCGAGGATAGCGGCGTGCAGCCGCTGCAGATCGGAATTGGCAAGGTCGAGAAATTCGACATGGGCGAAATTCTCGTCGATCAGCGCCGGATGGTTGACCAGCGCCACGATGATCGTCGCCTCGCGCACAGACATCCCTTCGCTGCCGCGCTTGACCAGCGCCGACTGGCCGAGGCTTTCGGTGATCGCCATGCGACCGCCGCCAGGCTTGGCGAACTGGCCGCCGGGTGCGACTGCCTTGCCCTGCCCCGGTTTCCAGTCCTGGCGTCCTTGCCGCGCATCGCGCTGCGAGCCGAAGAAGCTCTTTTCCCGCTCGCGCATTTCCTGCTGGTAGTGAAAGCGCGTGCTTTCGTCGCGGATGCGGCTGGTCAACTCCCGCAGCGTCTTTCCCAGTTCCGCCCGCCGTTCCGGCGTGTCGAAGACACCGCCAGCTGTCTCGCGCATCCACAACAGGTCGACCAGCGGCCGCGCATCGGCAAGCACTGCGCGGAACGCGTCCGGCCCTTCGGCCTTGACGAGGTCGTCGGGATCCTTGCCTTCCGGCAGCAGCGCAAAACGCGCCGAGCGCCCGGCCTGCACCGACGGTAACGCCAGATCCGCCGCACGCCATGCCGCCTTCAACCCGGCCTTGTCGCCGTCGAAGCACAGCATCGGTTCGGGCGCCATGCGCCACAGCAATTCAAGTTGGTTTTCGGTAAGCGCGGTGCCAAGCGGCGCCACGGCATTCTCGAAGCCGGCCTGCGCCAGCGCGATGACATCCATATAGCCTTCGACGGCGATCACCGTGCCACCCTTGGCCAGCGCCTTTCGCGCACGGGCGAAATTGTAGAGCACATTGCCCTTGTGGAAGAGCTCGGTGTCGGGCGAGTTCATGTATTTGGCCAGCGCATCGGGCGCCAGCGCCCGGCCGCCAAAGGCGATGATCTTGCCGCGCGAATCCGGAATCGGGAACATGATGCGGTCGCGGAACCAGTCATAGGAGACCGGAATGTCGTCGCCATGGCGCACCAGCCCGCAGGCTTCGATATCGGCCTTCGGCACGCCTTTTGCCGCGAGATGCTCCTTCAGCGCATTGCGGCTGTCCGGCGCGTAGCCCAGCCGGAACGACTGCTGCGTCGCCGGCGTCAGCCCGCGGTCCCTGAGATAGGCTCGGGCCTTTGCCCCCTCAGGTCCCTGCAGCCGCTCCTGGAAGAAGGCGGTCGCCATCTCCATGACGTCGGTCAGGCTGGCGCGTTCCTGCTCGCGCCGCTCTTCCTGGGCGTCGCGCACCGGCATCGGCACGCCGGCCATGTCGGCGATCTTTTCGACCGCTTCGGGGAAACTCATTCCGTCGAGTTCGGTCAGGAATTTGAAATGATCGCCCGAGACCGAGCAGCCGAAACAATGATAGCGGCCCTTCTTGTCCTCGCAGTGGAAGGACGGGCTCTTCTCGCCATGGAACGGGCAGCAGGCCCAAAAGTCGCCACGCGACGCGTTGGTCTTCCTGCGATCCCACGCGACGCGCTGGCCGATAACCGATGAAATCGGCACGCGGTCGCGGATCTCGTCGAGAAAGGCGGGCGGAAAGCGCATTGAGGGAACTCGTTTCCCCACCATATAATCATGCCAGCGAAATCCGACGACCCCCAATACCGGCCATACCCGGTTTCCACAGGGTAAAAGGAAGGGCGGCCGTTACAGGCCGCCCTTCCTTTTCAGCCCGGTTGCGGCGCTTACTGCGCGGCGAGCGCGCCGAAGATGACGCCCGAGAGGATGCCGACCAGCACATAGTCGTTGCCGACGCGGATCCATTCCTGGCCGCGGCCGGGACGATGCAGGCCGTAGCGGCCATAGTCGCGGATCGGCCGGTGCTGCCTCCAGCCGGAATATTTCTGGCCATTGCGCCAGTGGTTCCGCTTCACGACGACTTTCTTCTTGAAGACGCGCTTCCTCACATCATCGTGGTGGCCCGGCTTCTGCCAGTCGACCTTGGTGTAATTCGACTGCGGCACGACCGGCGCGTTCATCGGCGCGGCCTGGCCGGCAAGTGAGGTGGCGGCCAGCATCGAGACGGCGACGACAGAAAGAACAATGCGCTTCATGAGAAATCTCCTTGGTTGTCGATGCCCGAGGAATAGCGGCCGGCGGATGAACTGAAACTGAACGCCGGCATTACAATTGTGTAATGAAATCTTCTGCTTATTGCCGATACTTGAACATCATCGCAAAGATGAGTGTCGGCCACTCGGCAAAACAACCGTTCCAGACCGGCCAAAGCCCGGCTGTGCAACCATTCGCGCACCCCATCCATTTCCCGACACGGCCTGTCGCGCCGCGACGGCCTCTTGAAATCGACAAAGTTTTATTACCCGGCTAAAATATTCCGGCTATTATTCACAGTGTCATGACCATGATTCGAACCCTTGCTTTTCCGCCTGTTGGCCGCGCCGTCCGCACTGCGTGCCCTGTCCGCATGCAGGCGCCGAAATGAGCGGTTCCGTCGTCCTTTTGCATCTGGCCGGCGCCGTGGCGCTGATGCTGTTTGCCACCCGCATGGTGAAGACCGGCGTCGAGCGCGCCTATGGCGATGTGCTGCGCCACAGGCTGCGCGCCACCATGCGCAATCCGATCATGGCGGTGCTGGCCGGCACCGGCCTCGCCATCGCCCTGCAGAGTTCGACCGCCGTGACGCTTTTGGTCGGCTCCTTCGCCGGTTCCGGTATCGTCTCGGGCGCCGCCGGCCAATTGGCCGTGCGCGGCGCCGAGATCGGCTCGGCGCTCGTGGTCAAGCTGCTGACCTTCGACCTCACGCTGCTGGTGCCGCTCTGCCTGATCACCGGCACGGTGATGTTCATGGCGACCGAGCGGCGCGACTGGCGCCAGACCGGCCGCATCCTGGTCGGCATCGGCCTCTTGATCCTGTCGCTGGAAATGATCGGCCAGGCGTCGGAGCCGCTGCGCAACAGCCAGCTGATGCCGGTCATCATCAACTACTTCTCCAGCGATTCCATCACCGCCTATCTCCTGGCGGCGCTGATCACCTGGCTGTTCCAGTCGAGCATCGCCGCGGTGCTTTTGATGGCGACGCTGGCCGGCCGCGGCCTGATCAGCCCGGAACTCGGCGTCGTCCTCATCCTCGGCGTCAATCTCGGCTCCTCCATCATCGCGCCGATGCTGACCCGCTCGGCCGGACCCGCCGTGCGCGTCGTGCCGATCGGCAATCTGCTGATGCGCGGGCTCGGCTCGCTGGTCATTTTGGTCCTTTTCATGATCGTCCGGCCGCATGTCGGCTTCCTCGGCACCACGGCGGCTGACCAGATCGTCAACGCCCACATCCTGTTCAACGTCATCATCCTGCTGGCAGGCCTGCCGCTGGCCGGCTTCGTCTACCGCGCCTCGGAGAAGATCGTCGCGCTCGGCACCAAGGCAGCGCCGGCTGCCTCGCTCGACGTCATCGAACTGTCCGCGCTCAACGAAAGCGCGCTCGATGTGCCGAGCCAGGCGCTGGCCAATGCCACGCGCGAGGTGGTGCGGGTCTGCGAGACGGTCGAGATCATGCTGAAGCGCATCATTGAGCTCTATGAGAGTGCCGACGCGGACAAGATAAAGGCGCTGGCCGCCCTCGACGACCGTGTCGACCGTAAACATGCGGCGATCAAACTCTACCTCGCCAAGGTCACCAAGAACCCGCTGACCGAGGACGAGGCGCTGCGCTGCCAGGAACTGATCGGCGCCTGCGTCAAGCTCGAGCAGGTCGGCGACATCATCGTGCGCAACATGCTGGTGCATGTGAAGAAGAAGGTCGATCGCGGGCTGGAATTCACCGACGAGGGATGGAGCGAATTGTGCGCCTTCCACGGCTCGGTGCTGGCCAATGCAAGGCTTGCCTTCAACGTGCTGGTCTCGCGCGACCCCGAAACAGCGCGCCAGCTGGTGCTGGAGAAGGACCAGTTGCGCGACCGCGAGAAGGAAACCAGCGCCAGCCATTTCCTGCGGCTGCGCGAAGGCACCGCCAAAAGCGTCGAGACAAGCTCGATCCATCTCGACACCATCCGCGACCTCAAGCAGATCAATTCACTGCTGGCCTCGATGGCCTATCCGGTGCTCGAAGAGCGCGGCCTTCTCACAGGATCCCGACTGAAGGCCAGCTAGCGAGAAGGGATTTGCCACGGCGGCGTCAACTTGGGAACAAGCTTGCGTCGTTCCGGCTCGAACGGCAAAATTAGTCTTTGCTCACCCTGCCTTCCGTCGGCTAAGCATCCGATGCCCCCGGGAGGAAATCGATGGATACCCATTCGCGCAGTTTCGCCAAGGCGCTTTCATGGCGCATGACCGGCACCATCGACACGATCATCATCTCGCTTGTGGTGACTGGCAGCGTCAAGCTGGCGGCCGCCATCGGCGTGACGGAGGTCTTCACCAAGTCGCTGCTCTATTATTTTCATGAGCGCGCATGGCTGAAGATCCCTTACGGCCGCAGGACCCCAGTCTAGGAGCTTGCCCACTGCCGGCATGCGCTGCGTGACCGATCGCGCCGGCGCCAAGGGGAGCAGTCAAGAAAAGCTAAAGTCGCGACAAAAATTTCTGGATTGCCCGCGCCTCCTATCCGTGGTTTGACGCCGTTCCAGCCAAGGCTTTCCCATGTCGCTTCCGCTCATTGCCCTGTTCATTGCCGCTTTTGCCTTCGGCACTACCGAATTCGTCATTGCCGGCGTGCTGCCGCAGGTGGCGGAAGGGCTCGGCGTTTCGGTTCCCTCCGCCGGCTACCTCGTCTCCGGCTATGCCTGCGGCATCGCCATTGGCGGTCCGCTGCTGGCGCTCGCCACCAAATCCCTGCCGCGCAAGACCTTGCTGCTCGGCCTCGCCATCGTCTTCACCATCGGCCAGGCGGCCTGTGCACTGGCGCCCGACTTTACCTCGATGCTGCTGCTGCGCATCGCCGTTGCCGTCGCGCACGGCGCCTATTTCGGCGTCGCCATGGTGGTCGCCGTCAGCCTCGTTCCCGAGGACAAACGCGGCATGGCAGTGGCGGTCATCCTGTCCGGCCTCACCGTGTCCAACGTCATCGGCGTGCCGGCAGGCACCGCCATCGGCAACATCTGGGGCTGGCGCGCGACCTTCTGGGTGATGTGTGCGCTCGGCGTGGCGGCAACGCTGGCGATGACTGCCCTTCTGCCGCGCACCGCCGGATATCAGGCCAAACCGGCCGGGCTGGCGCGTGAGGTCCGCGTGCTGGCGCGCCAGCAGGTCTGGACCTCGCTGATCCTGATGCTCATGCTGATGCTCGGCCAGTTCTGCCTGTTCACCTACATCACGCCGACCTTGCTGGAGGTCACCGGGCTCGACGAAGATCTGGTGCCCTGGGTGCTGCTGCTCAACGGCGTCGGCGCCACGCTTGGCGTCTTCCTCGGCGGCAAGCTGTCGGACTGGAAGCTGATGCCGTCGCTGATCACCATGCTGGCCCTGCAGGCGGTGACGCTGGCAGTCATCTATGCCGTCAGCCCCTATCCCCTGCCGATGATCGTGGCGATCGTCATCTGGGGTGGCCTCAACTTCGCCATCGGCACGCCGATCCAGACCCGCATCCTGGCGTGGACGGCCGATGCGTCCAATCTCGCCTCATCGCTGATCCCGTCCGGCTTCAATGTCGGCATCGCGCTGGCAGCGTCATTGGGCGCCGCCATGCTCAATGCCGGCTATGGCTATCGCAGCTTGCCGGTGGTCGGCGCTTTCGCCATGCTGGTCGCCGTGGTGGTGGCTGTCACCTCCCAGGTCTGGGAAGCGCGCAGCAATGCCACGCCGCCGCTGACGGCACCGGCGGAGTAGACCACGATCCGCATCGCCTCCTGCTGTGACGGCAAGACGGTCGGCGACTGCTATGTCATCCGCGCGCTGTCAGACCACGCGCTGTGTGCGGACGAGCATGTCTGATACTGAGATCCGGTCCGACGCGGGCCTCGGCCTGGGCGCGTGCCGTTCGTGAGACCAGGAGCAGACATGACGAGCACTGTCAGCGATTTCGGCTTGAGCTGCGGCAGCTTGCCGGCGGGCGCGCGCAATGCGATCACCGATGTGCCCGGTGTACGCGTCGGCCACTGCACGCTGCGCAACAGCGACACCAACACCGGCGTGACCGCGATCCTGCCGCATGGCGGAAATCTGTTTCGCAAGAAGGTGACGGCGGCAAGCCATATCATCAACGGCTTCGGCAAGACCACCGGCCTGGCGCAGGTGCAGGAGCTTGGCACCATCGAAACGCCTGTTCTCCTGACCAACACGCTCTCGGTCGGAACCTGCGCAACGGCGCTGATCCGCGACGCCATGCGTCAGAACCCGGATATCGGCCGCACCACCGGAACCGTCAATCCGGTGGTCGGCGAATGCAATGACGGTCCGCTGAACGATATCCAGGCCCTGGCGATATCAGAGGAACACGCCCTCACCGCGCTGGCCGACGCGCATGCGGGCGAGGTCGAACAAGGCAATGTCGGCGCCGGAACGGGAATGACTTGCTTCGGCTTCAAGGGCGGCATCGGTTCGGCGTCCAGAAAAATCGCGCTCGGCGGCGGCCATCATCTCGGCGTTCTCGTTCTGTCGAATTTCGGCAGACCTGGAGACCTCGTTCTGCCCGATGGGCGCCGGCCGGACCCCGGACAACCGGCCGGGGACGAGCGCGGCTCGGTCATGATCGTGCTGGCAACCGATGTGCCGCTCGAACACCGCCAGCTTGAAAGAGTGGCGCGCCGCGCTGGGGCCGGCATCGCCAGGCTCGGCTCCTTCTGGGGCCATGGCAGTGGTGACATCGCCATCGCCTTCAGCACCGGCAATCTGGTCGACCACGATGAAAGCCGCGATCTGGTGCCGCTGCTCGCGCTCAATGAGGCACGCATCGACATCCTTTTTCGCGCGGCGGCGGAAGCCACGCACGAGGCGGTGTTGAACTCCATGCTGTCGGCCGTGGCCTTCACCGGCAGGGCCGGCAAGCATCGCGCATCGCTGGCCGACTGGCTGCGCGATCAGCAACGTTGATGCATGTCGCCCAAAAGTGACCTCGGTTTTGGGAAGGCGACGTGCATAAAAACAGAGACCCTAAAGCGCGCCATGAATCCGTTTCGATGTGACGCGCTTTAGGGCGACCTACAGCTCGATCCTAAACCGCAAACTCTCCACCCCGCCGTAGGCGGCGTCCTCGAAGAAGCGCTCGACCAGCCTGCCGCCATTGGCCAGGATCACCTTGTGCGAGGCCGGATTGCCCGGCTTGGCGGTGATCTCGACATAGGGCAGGCCGACCGCCCTCGCCTCGTCCAGCATCAGCCGCAAGGCCTGCGTGGCGTAGCCGCGCCGCCGCTTCCACGGCACCACCGCATAGCCGATATGGCCAAGCACATGCGAGGGCAGTTCCGCCGTGCCCTTTTGCCAGCGAAAGCCGATCGAGCCCGATGCCTCGCCATCCCAGATCCAGCGGCGGAAGCCCGGCAGGCGCGGCACTTGCGTGCCGTCGGGCAAGGTGATCGGGCCGTCCCTGGCCTCGGGATCATCGAGGCTGGCCAGGAAAGCCTCCGGGTCCTGCTCTATCTCCGCCAACTGCTCGCGCGTCGCCTCCTGGAGCCGCACATTGTCCGGCGACCAGCCGCGCTCGAGCGCGGCCTTGTAGGATGGCAAATGCTCAAGCGCCGGTTTGACGATCTCGATCATGATCCATGCTCCCTGGCAGCAGGCATAGCCGTGGCCGTCCGAGCGCTCAAGCCACCTGAAAGCGGATCTCGCCCTTGTTCAGGAAGCAGGTCTTGTCGAACAGCGACAGATCGAGCGGGTTGGGCAACCTGATGTCGCCGATATCGGGGACCGGCTTGGTCTCGGGATCGTAGGACCGGTCGATCTGCGAGATGAAAACCAGTATGACGCCGCTGACGCGCGCGAAAGCTTTCAAGGTGCGGACCTGCTCCATCAGGCTGGGGTTCTCACGTCTCTGGTCGAGCAACTGCAGATAGTCGATGACCGCCAGCGTACCACGCGGCGCCGATCGCAAGATCCTGACGATGTAGTCGGCGCTGATGGCATCGGAAGTGTCGAATTCGAACAGCCGGTCGAACCGGGCCGGCTCCACGCCGATGGCATGAAACCGCTCCAGCACATCGCGTTGCGTATATTCCAGCGTGAAGAACACGCTGCGATGGCCGCATTTCATGGATTCGACCGCGAGTTCAAGGCTCATCAGCGTCTTGCCGTGGCCGGGTCGCGCGCCGACCAGGACCAGATCGCCCGGTGTCAGCTGCGCAAACAATCTGCCGGCAGGCGCTGCCTCGGACAGCTTGGCCGCAAGCAAACCCCAGCTGGTAAAACCTTGCTGCGCGGCAACACGATCAAGCGCCTGGTGGAGCGGAATTCCTGCCTGGCGCGACAACAGCCTGGCCTGACGTTTCAGATGGTAGATGGGCGCGGATAGTTTCATGGCAAAACCTTCTGATGCGAGCCGTTTTCGCAACCCCTCCTTATGCCGTGCGCTCGAACAGTCGGTTCGGTGATGAGAGTGCCCCGCATGAACTGATGCTTTCCCATTGGAGGGAAGAGGCGTGGGCCACGCCAGAATCACATCATAGCTCAACCCTTGCGGATCGAAAATCGGGCATGTCGGTGGAGGCATCGGCCGCAAGCCTTGGACCAGCGTCCCGGTCTATGGGCGGTGCGCGCGCCGGCCCCGGTTCTTCATGCGGACTTGCAGGCTCGCTAAACAAGATGTGTTTCGCCGATTGCCACGAGACATTTTATGATTGATTGCGGATATAATCCCGCAGGGATTCGCATGGCTTCGGCAGGAGAATTGAACCGGTGCGGTTGAGATTTTTTCCCCTGGGTGTAGTCGTCACCCTCAGCCTTCTTGTCATCGTCATTGCGCTGACCGCGACGGTCCGGTCCATTGCCGCGCCCTCGGCCGTCCCGGCCTGGCTGCAGGCCCATGTCGGCGACAGCGACGGCCAGATCTCAACCGTGGTGCTGGAGCGGGCGCGGGGGCTCTACCTGAAAAAGGTGGCGCAAGGCGTGGTCAGGAACCCCTGTTACTTCGCCATGGATGCGACACGTCCCGGCGACATGGGCAACGGCGTGCTAGGGCGCCGGTACTACGTCATTTGCGAGGCCAGCCAGTCGTTTCACGCCATCTCGTCGGGTCACGGCGGTGGCCGGAATCTGAAAGGCACGGTCGATTTTTCAAACGGCAGGCGGTGCTCCAAGAACTTCGGCAATGCCATGGATTCCGAACTGACCGCCGGCGGCGCCTACATGACCAGCGAGGCAAAGACCTCCTTCAAGGGTTTTTATCGGACCGGCGCGAAACGGGACGTGGCTTTCCAGCGCACCTTCATCCAGTTCGACGGCGAAGGCGAAGCCGCCAATGCCAGGCAGCGGGTGATCGGCGGCCATGCGGCGCAGGTGCTGCGCGGCATGTGCATGCGCAAAGGCCCCAACAGCTCCTACGCCGACCATGACGGCCTGGTGCCGTTCGGCAAGCTGGTGGACTATGCCGGCGGCCGCAGCAATGGCTGCACCAGCTGGTCGCCAACGGATGCGCAGCAGATCATCGCGATGGTGAAGGACAATCCGACGACGCTCTACATCTATCCGGAATCGCGTGATATCGCCGCCGTCGCGCAGGCGGCAAAAAGCCATTCGCCATCGGGCGAAGCACCCTATTGGAACGCCTCCTGCCTGAAGGAAATCGGCGCGCCGAAATTCTGGCCGCGAAAAACCCTCGAGCCGATCATCGCCCAATACAAGCAGGACCACCCGGCACCGCCACCGCAGCCGGTGCCGATGTGCAAGGAGCCGTGAGGTCGCGAGACAGCAGACCTCACGAGATTAGCCTTTCGCTCAGCGCAGAAAACCGAGCACGGCCTCCATGAACTCCGCCGGATACTCCACATTCGACAGGTGAACCGCCGGCAGCACGACCAGCTTCGCGCCGGGCACGGCCGCCGCGATCAGTTCGCTGTGGCTGGCGGCCGTCACCGTGTCGTGCTCGCCGGCGATCACCAGCGTCGGCCGGTTGATCAGCGACACCGTGCGGCGAAGATCGGCATCGCGAACGGCGGCGAACAGGCCAGCCAGGCCTTGCCGATCGATAGCGAGCAGCATGGTGCGGAATTCCTCGATGACGGGTTCATTGGCCGTCACCATCCGCGCGGGGAACCAGTTGTTGAGGAAGACTTCGGCGGTTTCCGACATGTCCGGCGCCTGCCGGACAACGGCAATCCGCTCGTCGAAATAGCTTGCCGGCGCCAGATGGGACGAGGTGTTGCTCAGGATCAGCCTGTCGATCCGCTCCGGTGCATGGATGCCGAGCCACTGCCCGACGAAGCCGCCCAGCGACAGTCCGAGGAAATGCACACGTCCAAGCCCGAGTGCATCGAGCAGTTCGATCACGTCGCGGCCGAGCCGGTCGAGCGAATACGCACCGACCGGGGCGCTTGATCCGCCATGGCCGCGAAAGTCGTAGCGCAGGACACGGAAATGTTTTGAAAGCTCGCCGGCCTGCCCGTCCCACATCTGCAGCGTGGTGGCGATGGAGTTCGACAGCACCAGCACCGGCTTGGCGGCATCGCCATCGAAACGATAGGCGATGCGCGTGCCGTCGCCGACGGTCACGAAATTCGGCTCATTCATGATGAAAAGTCCTTCTGGAACGATGAATGAGGCGGAGCGTAGTCGCGTCGAGCTTTTGTTGATATTACAAAGATAGGACAAACTCTGTAGAAAAAGCTGACATGGCCGAATTCACCTTGCACGACCTGCAATGCTTCGATGCGGTGATCCGCACCGGCGGCTTTCAGCCGGCGGCGAGCTTGCTGCACCGCTCGCACCCGGCGGTGTTCGCCGCCATTGCCAAGCTCGAACGGCAGCTCGACCTCGTTCTCCTGGATCGCAGCGGCTATCGCGTGCGCCCCACCGAAGCAGGGCTGTCGTTCCACCGCCGGGCGCAATCGCTGCTGCGCGAACTGGAAAGCCTGCGCGTCCACGCCGCCCAGCTCTCGATGGGCGAGGAAAGCGAGATCCATGTCGTGATCGGCGACCTCTGCCCGAGGCCGCAGGTGCTGGGCATGCTCGGACGGTTCTTCGGCCAATGCCCGGGCACGCGCCTGCATCTGCATTTCGAAGCCGTCGGCGGCCCTTGGGAGCGGCTTTTCGATGACGAGGCCGACCTGATCCTGCACTGGATCGACAAGGGCGACGCGCGGGTGGAATGGATCGATTTGTGCAAGGTGCCGTTCATTCCCGTGGCGGCGCCGGGCTTTTTGCCCGAGCGCCTCAGGCAGCCGATCACGCTGGACCAGATGCGGGCGCTCACCCAATGCGTCATGCGCGACACCGCCCGCCATTCGCCACGGCAGGACTACTTCATGGTCGAAGGCGCGCCGCAATGCCTGGTGCCCGACCAGGCCATGAAGAAGGAAATCATCCTGCAGGGCCTTGGCTGGGGCCACCTGCCCTGCTTCCTGATCGAGGAAGAATTGCACGACGGACGCCTGCGCTCCATTGCCGGTCGCCATATGCCGGGCCGCACCGACGAGCTGGTGGTGGCGCGCCGCCGCGACCGGCCGCACGGGCCGATCGCCAACCGGTTGTGGGATCACATCCAGCAGGAGGCGCCGGCATTGCGACGCGCGCTGGAGCCGCCAAAAACAGCGTCTTAAGGCAAGTCCAGACCTGGCGGTTGCCCTTAAACGCCCTACTGCAGCAGGCCCTTGACGATGCCGCTGGCCTTGCCGAAATCCATCTGGCCGGCATATTTCTGCTTCAGCGCGGCGATCACCTTGCCCATGTCCTTCTGGCTGGCGGCACCCGTCGCGGCGATCGCGTCGCGGGCTGCCGCCGTGACCGCCGCGTCGTCGAGCTGTGTCGGCAGGAAGCCGCGAATGATCTCCATCTCACCGCGCTCCTGCGCCGCCAGTTCCGGTCGCCTGCCTTCCTCGAAGGCTTTCGCCGATTCCTCGCGCTGCTTCACCATCTTGGCCAGTATCTGCAGGATCTCCTCGTCGCTGGCGGGATCCTTGCCCGACCCGCGATTGGCGATGTCGCGATCATGAATGGCGGCCTGGATCAGCCGCAATGTCGGCAGCCGGTGCTTGTCCTGCGCCTTCATCGCGCTCTTCAGGGATTCGGCGATTTTTGCGCGCATCATGCTTTCTCCTTCGATCGGCGCGGACAATAGCGCCGGGGCCAAGCCAACGCAAACCCTGATATTGCGAGGCAAGCCTATGATATTGCTTGATGAAATAAATCGGAGCCGCATTTCGCATGATCATTGACCGCCCTGCCCCCTTCCCCTATGTACTGGGCCTTGCATGAACTGAAGCTTGAGTGCGTGGAGGCTGCGAATTCGCCGCTCCGCGCCGTCTGCTGCGCGGATGGCCCGCCGGGCCTTTGCAACGCGCAGCCTGATAGGAGTGCCGCCATGGCCGAGATGACGCCCGCGTCGACCGCCCCTTGGGCCACCGAAAAGCCGACCGCCCTTCTGGTGCTGGCCGACGGCACCGTCATCGAGGGTCGCGGCCTCGGCGCCACCGGCTCGGCTGTCGCCGAAGTCTGCTTCAACACCGCGCTCACCGGCTACCAGGAAATCCTCACCGATCCGTCCTATGCCGGCCAGATCGTCACTTTCACCTTCCCGCATATCGGCAATATCGGCACCAATGGCGAGGACATCGAGGACCTCAACCCGGCGGCCCGCGCCGGCGCAGTCGGGGCCGTGTTCAAGGCCGATGTCACCAACCCGTCCAACTACCGCGCCGCCGGCCACCTCGACCAGTGGCTGAAGAAGCGCGGCATCGTCGCGCTCTCGGGCATCGACACCCGCGCGCTCACCGCGCTGATCCGCGAAAAAGGCATGCCCAACGCCGTCATCGCGCATGCGCCCGACGGCGTGTTCGACCTCGACGATCTGAAGCGGCGCGCCGCCGCATGGTCTGGTCTGATCGGCCTCGACCTCGCCAAGGAAGTCACCTCGGGCCAGTCCTCGGTCTGGCGCGAGACGCCCTGGGTGTGGAATGAGGGTTTTGGCGAACAGGCGGCGCCGTCGCTGCACGTCGTGGCCATCGACTACGGCGTCAAGCGCAACATATTGCGCCTGCTTGCCGGCCTCGGCGCCAAGGTGACGGTCGTTCCGGCCAGCACCGGCTCGGAAGAAATCCTCGCCATGCAGCCGGACGGCATCTTCCTTTCCAACGGCCCCGGCGACCCGGAAGCCACCGGCGACTATGCCGTGCCGGTCATCCAGGACCTGCTGAAGACCGACATTCCGGTGTTCGGCATCTGCCTCGGCCACCAGATGCTGGCACTGGCGCTCGGCGGCAGGACCGCCAAGATGCACCAGGGTCATCACGGCGCCAACCATCCGGTCAAGGACCACACCACCGGCAAGGTCGAGATCGTCTCGATGAACCACGGCTTTGCCGTCGACGCGGACTCGCTGCCCGCGGGCGTCGAGGAAACCCATGTCTCGCTGTTCGACGGCTCGAACTGCGGCATCACGCTCACCGGCCGTCCGGTGTTCTCGGTCCAGCATCATCCGGAAGCCTCGCCCGGCCCGCAGGATTCGCACTATCTGTTCCGCCGCTTCGTCAACCTGATCCGCGAAAAGCGCGGCGAGGAATTGCTGGCCGAGCGGGCTTAGCCGGAAGCGACGCGACCCGCCGCGACAGCGACAGGCCGTCCCCTGGTCAGCGCGATCCGGCTGTCGTGGCTCATACCTGCGCCGCATCTTCCGCGACGCTGGTCGCGACGTTCCTCAGCCGCGAGGGTCTCGCGACCTTCGTGACGAAGACGATGAGCGCCAGCATCAGGAAGCATGCGCCAACCAGATAGGGTGCGCCACCGAAGGTCACCGGTGCGCTTGGCCCGGTGAACCAGGAAAAGATCGCCGTGTAGAGCAGCGGCGTGATGATCGAGGTGATCGAGAAGAGCGAGGTCATCGCGCCCTGGAGTTCGCCTTGCGCCGAAGGCGGCACCTTGGCGGCGGCGAGGCTCCTCAGCGGCGGATCGGCAAGTGCCTCCAGGCAACCGGCGACGATCACCGCATAGATCATCCAGCCCTGCGTCGCGAAGGCGTAGCCGAAGGCGCTGAGCGCCGTGAATGTCAGGCCGATGACCGCCGTCTTCCACTCGCCGAGCCTGGGGATGACGCGCGGCAGCACCGTGCCCATGACGATCGCACCGCACAGGCCGAAAGCGCCGAGCGAGAAGCCGATCTGCTGCTCGCTCCAGCCATAGCGGTAGCTGGAGACGAACGACCAGACCGCCGGATACATCATGTGTCCGAGCGTCATCAGGAAGAAGACGAGCCCGATCCAGCCGATGCCCTCATACCTGCGCATCTGCAGCAGCGTGCCGACCGGGTTGGCGCGTTTCCACTCGAACCGGCGGCGATGCTTCTCGTCGAGCGTTTCGGGCAGGAAGACCATCGCGATCAGGAAGTTCACGAAGGCGAGCCCGGCGGCGAAAAAGAACGGCACGCGCGGCCCGAACGTGCCGAGCAGCCCGCCCAACACTGGGCCGATGACGAAGCCGACGCCGAAGGCGATGCCGAGAAGGCCGAAATTCTTCGCTCGGTTCTCGTCGTTCGAGATGTCGGCGATGAAGGCCGAGGTCGTCGAATAGCTGGCGCCCGAAATGCCGGCCAGCACACGACCAATGAACAGCATCGGATAGGACCAGGCGACCGCGCAGATCAGATTGTCAATCGAGAAGGTCAGCACCGAGGCAAGCAGGATCGGCCGCCGCCCGAACCGGTCGCTCAACCCGCCCATGATCGGCGCGAAGAAGAACTGCATGGCCGCATAGACGAAGAACAGCCAGCCGCCCTCGATCGCCGCGCCGCTGATGCTGACACCGGACAATTCCTGCAAATAGGCCGGCAGCACCGGCATGATGATGCCGAAGCCGATAATATCCAGCAGCAGCGTGGTGAAAACCAGCGCGAGGCCCCGCCTGGCGGTTTTGGGGTCGATCATGATGGGCCAGCCTCCTCTGGTCGCCCGGGGCGCAGGCGGACGAACCTTATAGGCGAGCCCGCAAAAAGGAACAATGCGGGAACAGCCAGGAATCGCTGATCCTGACTCTCCCTGACGGCGACTTCGTCGTCAGGCCAGTGTCAGGAAACGCTAGCCGAGACTGTTTTGAAATTCGCTCCGGCTCGACGGCCGCAGGCGTAGAATTTCCAAAAGGCTTCGTCAGATCGGGCCGCTCAGCGTGTTGCAGTCCGAAAGCTTGCCGCTCTTGTAGCCGCGCGCCAGCCAGGTCTGCCGCTGCTGCGAGGTGCCGTGGTTGAAGCTTTCCGGCACGACATAGCCCTGCATCTTCTTCTGCAGCGTGTCGTCGCCGATCTGCTTGGCGGCGTTGAGCGCGCTTTCGATGTCGCCCTGCTCCAATATGCCCTTCTGCGCGGTGTAATGCGCCCACACGCCGGCAAAGCAGTCGGCCTGCAGTTCGATGCGCACCGACAGCTGGTTGGCATCGGCCTCGCTCATGCCTTGTCGCATCTGGTTGAACTTGGACATGATGCCGGTGAGGTTTTGCACGTGGTGGCCGACCTCATGCGCTACGACATAGGCCCGCGCGAACTCGCCCGAGGCGCCGAATTGCTGATCGAGCTGCTGGAAGAAGGTCATGTCGAGATAGACCTTGTGGTCGCCCGGACAATAGAACGGTCCAGCCGCCGCCGAGGCAAAGCCGCAGGCCGAGCGAACCTGGCCGGAAAACAGCACCAGCTTGGGATCCTCATAGGTCAGGCCCTGCGACTTGAAGATGCCGGTCCAGGTGTCCTCGGTTTCGGCAAGCACGGTCGCGACAAACTGCTTCATCTCGTCATTGGCGGGTGCCGTGCCGCTGCCCTGGCCGCCGCTGTTGTCTGATATCTGGCCACCGCCCCCCGGCAGCAGGCCGCCGTCGCCACCGCCCAGGATCGCCGAGGGATCGAAGCCGAAATACCATCCGGCCAGCACGACGAGGATAACGAGGAGGATGCTGCCGCCGCCACCGGTCCGGCCGCCGATGGGGAGCTGGAATTGGCCGCCACCGCCGCCGATCCCGCCGCCGCCGCTATCGCTGCGGTCGTCCTCGATATTGTCACTCTGACGACGGCCTCTCCAGAGCATGGCAACTCCCCGTGATAAACTTCCTCGTTGCTCCGGCAAGGCCGGCTTAACCCAACAAACAATTATCCCAATGGTTGCGCCAAGTCACAGTGTTTTTCGATGGCCAAGGCGATGCCGGCATGACCGCTTCACCACTCTGGCCGGAACCTTTGAAGGCTTGTAGCATCGGCCGTGACGGAGGATGCGAGGGGCGGTTGCGAACGATCGGTCAAATAGTGTTGGTTGTGGCACTGAGCTGCCTGGGCTTGCGGGGGGGGGGGGGGGTGACGCTCGACTCCGGCGTCGCGGTCACCGATCCGGCCACCTTGCAGGCGCTGGAGCGCGGCGGCTTGTCGATCAGCCGGCTGCTCGGTCCCGCGCTCGGCCTCACCCGCGACGTCGACAATCACGGTCTGTTTTCCGTGCCGGCGCTGGCCAAGGTGCGCGACACCGTCAAGCAGGAGATATCGGACGAGCCGAGGACCAGTCCCGACCCCTATGTCGCCGCCATGGCCAAATCGAGCGACACCAGCCAGAAATTCAATCCCAGATACATCGACGACGACGGCTCGACGCTGGACCTCACCGGCGTCGTCAACCGCATGGATCGCGGCTATCTCGGCCACACCGAATGCGGCGAGATCAGGCTGATCTACCGCTTCCACTATTCGGTCGCCGAAAAGCCGGCCAGGGGCAAGGTGGCGCAGCGCATCTCCTCGCGCCTGCCGCTGACCATGAGCATGGTCTTCAACGCCAAGCCGAGGCGTGCGCAGGCGCGTGCCTCGAAGGATTTGCCAAGTGCCACCGACGTATCCTGCGCCGAAGTCGCCCAGCGCTGGCTCGCCGCCGGCCAGAAAGACCTGCCGCCCGGGCAACTGGCCGCATGGCTGCGTTCCGACGAGGGCCCGCTGTCCGGCGCCATGCTCAATTCCTCGCAGATCATGCGGCTCGAGCTAAACATGCAGGTACTGCGGCTGTCGGCCTCGACGCGGCGCGATTTCGGCGGCCATGCCGAATATCTCCTGAAGATCTTCAAATGGGATCCGGCGACCTCGGGCTTCTACGAAGCGAGGATGGAGAACCAGATCGACCGCGCCACGGTGCTGGCCGACGTCAAGTCCTTCGCCAAATGGCTGCTCACGGACCGCAACATCTACGATCTCGACCATGGCCGGCTCGTCATCGACGAAAAATTCCTGGCCAAGAGCGCCGTTTCCGTCGCGCCTGGAGGCTTGAGCCGCTCGCAGAACAACATCGCCTATGGGCTGGTCGACGACGCCGATATCGACAAGGCGCTGAGGGATTACGTCGCCAGGGGCAACACGCTCGCCACCATCAAATCGGTCGCCGGCTTTAATTTGCGGCTGAACGAAATGAGCTGCACGGGCTGTCATCAGACGCATGGCATTGCCGGCTTCCATTACACCGGCGCCGACCCAGCCAGCGAACCGCGCCGCAACGCCGTCTTCGTGCCGGGCTCGGCTGTCTTCTTCGCCGACCTGCCGCGTCGCCGCGCCATCGTCGAGCAATTCGCCGCCGGCGGCCATCCGGATTTCACGCGCGGCTTCGCCGCCCGCCCGGACCGGAAATATGCCGAAGCGCTGAAGGGCACCGATCTCTACAATGGCTGGGGCTCGATCTGCTATCGCGGCGACGACGCGAGCTTCAAGGACTGGACCTGCGGCGCCGGCCTGCGCTGCGCCGGCGTCCACGAAAGCGCCATCCATCCGGGCTTCGGCACCTGTGTCAGCGAGAAGGGCACCGCGGTCGGCGATCCCGTCGAGTTCGGCGAGATCAAAATGTCGACCTGGGGCAACGACCAGTATTGCCGCCTGTCGCCGGCCACCGCCAAGGCCTGCGCCATCGACCCCGCGCGGGACAAGAAACCACTGGTCAAACTCGCCGGCTATGGTGCGGCGCGCCAGCGCTACGACAATCCTGATCAGAAGACCGGCGGCTTTCCCGGCGGCATGTTGCGCAAGGCGAGCTGCGACAAGCTTCCCGACGAGGCGACCTGCGGCCGGCTGGCCAAGACCGGCTTCAACGACTGCATCGCGTCCGGCAGGGACCACAAATTCTGCACCGGGGAATTCACCAAGACCGCCGGCCTGCGCGCCTGCGACAAGGCGCATCCCTGCCGCGAGGACTATATCTGCACCGCCGGCTATGACGATTTACCCCAGGCCAAGTCTGGCGAAGGCACCTGCATCCCGCCCTATTTCATCTTCCAGTTCCGCGTCGACGGCCACCCCAGAAGCTGGGTGCAGGATGTCAGCGAGTGAGAACGGTTTGCCGCGGGGCAAATTGAAAGGTTCACTGGACCTTTCAAAGGGCTCGAACGCCCGTAACCATAGCGCAAACGGCCGCTGAACAGACAGCTTCCGCCTGCCGCCGACGTCGGCGCGGCCTCAGCTTTTCTGCTTGGCGCCGGCGCTCTTGCCGTCGGAGCTTTTCGAGCGCTCCTCGAAACGCGCCGCACCCTTCTTCAGGGAATGGCCTGTCTCGGCCTCGGTCTTGCGCTCGTCCTTCGCTGCGGCCTGCTTCAATCCCTTGGCGGCCTGCTTACCCTTCGCGGTCGGTGCCTGTTCGACGCCCATTGCTTCCTCCCTTGGCGCGATGTCGCGCTATGTGAGGGGGCAACGTGCGCAAAGGGGTGCGGTTCCACCTCCCCAGGAACGATCGAGCGCCTCAGCGCGGCGCCGTCATCGCCTTGCGGAAGGCTTCCAGCGTCTCGGCGCTGACATGGTGCTCGATGCCCTCGGCATCGATGCGCGCGGTCTCGGCGCTGACGCCGAGCGAGCGCAGGAAGGCTTCCACCGTCTGATGGCGGATGCGGCTCTCCTCCGCCACCTTGCGGCCGGCCTCGGTCAGGAACACGCCGCGATAGGGTTTTCTCGACACCAGCCCGTCGGCGCACAGGCGCGTCAGCATCTTGGCCACCGTCGGCTGCGCGACGCCGAGCCGCGCGGCGATGTCGACCTGGCGCGCCTCGTTGCCGTCCTCTATCAGATCGGCGATCAGCTCGACATAGTCCTCGACCAGCGCGCTGCGGCGCGCTTGGCGCTGCTGCCGGAACCCTTCCGAATGGACATCGGCGTCGGGCAATGGCTCACGCGGGACGGGTTTGTTCTTCAGCGCCAATGCGCGCTCCTCCTCGGGAGTTTAGCCGTTCCTGCTTTATAGCACGGGCTCTGATTCTTCAGGCCGTTTATTTGCATTCCCCCACAGGAGCAACCGGCGTTCCGATTGCGGTTTCGCAAACCCGAGCGAGCGCGCGGCAAAAAGCACAAACAATGAAATATAGCCTATTGCATAATGTTGAGCCATGGCATAGCTTATGGGTATTCGCCGGAAGTCTCGGAAAGCCCTTTCATGTCAGACGCAGAAGCCACAGCCCCTCGATCCTCATGGCGGTTCGCCGGACGGGACGAGGACGATCAGCCCAGCCTGCGCGAAGTCAATTCCACCATTGCCGTGCCGAGTTCGGGCGTGTGGTTCCGCCGGCTGTTCGCCTTCATGGGGCCGGGCTACATGGTCTCGGTCGGCTATATGGACCCCGGCAACTGGGCGACCGACCTCGCCGGCGGCGCCCAGTTCGGCTACACGCTGCTGTTCATCATCATGCTGTCCAACCTGATGGCGATCCTGTTGCAGGCGCTGGCCGCGCGGCTTGGCATCGCCACCGGCCGCGACCTCGCCCAGGCCTGCCGCGCCTATTATCCCCGCCCTGTCAATTTCGTGCTGTGGATCGCCTGCGAACTCGCCATCATCGCCTGTGACCTCGCCGAAGTGATCGGCACGGCGATCGCCTTGAAGCTTCTGTTCGGCATTCCGCTGATCGGCGGTGCCATACTCACCGCGCTCGACGCCTTCCTCGTGCTCATGCTGATGAACAAGGGGTTCCGCTATCTCGAAGCCTTCGTCATCGCCCTTTTGATCATCATCTTCAGCTGCTTTGCCATCCAGATCTTCGTTGCCGCGCCGCCGGCCGGCACGATCCTGCACTCGATGTTCGTGCCGTCCTCGGAGATCGTCACCAATCCGGCGATGCTCTACATCGCCATCGGCATCATCGGCGCCACCGTCATGCCGCACAATCTCTATCTGCACTCCTCGATCGTGCAGACCCGTGCCTATGAGCGCACAGAAAAAGGCAAGCGCGACGCCATCAAATGGGCGACGACGGACTCCACCATCGCGCTGATGCTGGCTCTGTTCGTCAACGCCGCCATCCTGATCGTCTCGGCCGTCGCCTTCCACAACACCGGCCACCAGGATGTGGCTGAGATCGACCAGGCTTTCGAGCTTCTGTCACCGCTGCTCGGCCTCAGCATCGCCTCGATCCTGTTCGCCGTGGCGCTGCTCGCTTCCGGCCTGAATTCGACGGTGACGGCGACGCTTGCCGGCCAGATCGTCATGGAAGGGTTCCTGCGCCTGCGCATCCCCAACTGGGCGCGCCGGCTTCTGACGCGCGGCCTCGCCATCGTTCCCGTGGTGGTCGTCACCGCGCTCTATGGCGAGAAGGGCACCGGCCAGCTGCTGGTGTTCAGCCAGGTGATCCTGTCGATGCAGCTGCCCTTCGCGGTGGTGCCGCTGGTGCAGTTCGTCTCCGACAAGAAGAAGATGGGCAACCTGGCCATTCCGCGTGGCGTGGCCGCACTGGCCTGGGTGGTTGCGGCGATCATCCTCGTGCTCAACTTCAAGCTGCTCTACGACACGATGTTCGGGGTCGGCTAGAATTCCGCCAGACAGCGCGACAAACCGCCAAATCGCGCTATCTTTCCCGATGCCATGAGCAACATCGAAGACATCAGGAAATTCTACGCCCGGCTGATGGCGGCGAATGCCGCTTCGTCGGATCCACGCCTGGAGGAGGTGTTCGCCGAGGTTCCGCGCGAGGCCTTTCTTGGCCCGGGACCGTGGACGATCGTCGCCGGCAGCGGCAAGGTCACGACGCCGAGCGCCGACCCGGCGCATGTCTACCAGAACGTGCTGGTGGCGCTCGATGCCGACAAGGGCATCAACAATGGCGAGCCTTTCCTGCACGCCATGTGGATCGGAAGGCTGGCGCCGAAACCCGGCGAGGCCGTCACCCATATCGGCGCCGGCACCGGCTATTACTCCGCCGTGCTGGCCAGGCTGGTTTCACCTGGCGGCACCGTCACCGCCTTAGAGCTCGACGGCAGGCTGGCCGAGCTGGCGCGCAAAAATCTCGAGCCCTACCGCAATGCGACTGTCGTCCAGGGCGACGCCGTGACCACGCCCTTGCCGCCATCCGACATCATCTATGTCAACGCCGGCGTCGTCGCCCCGCCGGTCGGATGGCTGAAGGCGTTGCGCCCCGGCGGCCGCATGATCTTCCCCTGGCGCCCGTCCGAACGCGTCCCGCTGGCGGTGATGGTGACCCGCACCGAAAAGGGCTTTGCCTGCGATCCCTTCATGCGCTCCTGGTTCATCCCGTGCTTCGGTGCCTCGGTTGCCGATCTTGCGGCAAAAATCCCGACACGCGAGCAAGCCGCGCGCAGCCGCTCGATCTGGCTGACGAGCGACAAGGCGCCGGACCGCACCGCCACGGCCATCTTCGGCGACGTCTGGTTCTCGTCGAAAGACGTCCGCGCCAAACCCGGCAACTGACGCATCGATGCGCGGATTTGGCCAAAATTTCGCAGGCCCTGTCGGGATAGGTGCGGGCCAGCCGTCCTTGGGCCATAGTCCGGCCGCGACGGCGTGGATGGAACAAGGGAGAGACTCATGAGAAAGATCATCGCCGCCACCTTCGTCAGCCTCGACGGCGTCATGCAGGCACCCGGCGGGCCGGAAGAGGATCCGGTCGGCGGCTTCAAGTTTGGCGGCTGGACCTTCCATTATTTTGACGAGGTGGGCGGCGCGGCGATGGATGAATTGTTCTCCAAGCCCTTCGCCCTGCTGCTCGGCCGCAGAACCTACGACATCTTCGCAGCGTACTGGCCGTATCAGAAAGACCCGATCGCCGATGCCTTCAACCCCGCGACCAAATATGTGGCGACGCATCGGCCCGACACCCTCACCTGGCAGAACACGCAATGGCTTGGGGAAGGTGTCGTCGCCGCGTTGCGCCGTCTCAAGCAGGAGGATGGACCCGACCTGCTCATCCAGGGATCGGCCGACCTGATCCAGACCCTGCTCGCCAACGGGCTGATCGACGAGATCCGGCTGATGATCTTCCCGCTGTTGCTGGGCAAGGGCAAGCGGCTGTTCGGCGATGACGCGATGCCGGCCGCCTTCAAGCTTGTGAAGTCGCAGACGTCCAGCACCGGCGTCATCATCGCGACCTACGAACGCGCGGGCGAAATCGAGGTCGGCTCCTTTGTCACGGGCGAACCGTCCGACGCCGAACTCGAGCGGCGCAGGAACTGGAAGTAGCGGACGGCCTTGGCACCTTTCCTCTCCCTCCGGAGGGGGGAGAGGTGGCGCTGCGAAGCAGCGACGGAGTGGGGGAAGCCATCCGCCAAACGTACCGCCGTAAGACAGGCAGAACCAGGCGGGCAAGAAGACTGGAGGCCTGCGGTAATCAAGCCGAAAAAGATCGACCCCTACTCCGTCGAGCTTCGCTCGACACCTCTCCCCCCGATCGACGGGGGAGAGGAAAGGCGCGGCGCCAATCGCCTTATCTGACGACAAGCCCGGCCCAAGCTTGCGCCAAATTGCGCGCCGCCGTGAAACATCGACAAGAAATTTCGCGGACATATCTTCATCTTGGCGCAGGGAGGCTGGATCGGCCGGCGCGGCCGGTCCGACGACCTTCGGCGAATTCGCACTGGACGCGCGGATATGCAAATATCGGCGCCAGGCAACATTGGAGGACGAAGGTCATGGCCGATGCTGGGATGTTGCGTTTCCACGTTCCGGAGCCGGAAGTGCGGCCGGGCGGCACGCCTGATTTCTCCAACGTGACCATCGCAGCCGCCGGCTCGGTGCCGCGCCCCGACATCGATGTCGATCCGCGCACCATCCGCGACATGGCCTTCTCCATCATCCGCGTGCTGAACCGCGATGGCAAAGCCGTCGGCCCGTGGGCCGGGCTGCTCTCCAATGAGGAGCTGCTGGAAGGCCTGCGCCACATGATGACGCTCAGGACCTTCGATGCGCGCATGCAGATGGCGCAGCGCCAGGGCAAGACCTCCTTCTACATGCAGCATCTGGGCGAGGAGGCGGTGAGCTGCGCCTTCCGCAAGGCACTCGCGCCGGGCGACATGAATTTTCCGACCTATCGGCAGGCCGGCCTGCTCATCGCCGACGGCTATCCGATGGTCACGATGATGAACCAGATCTACTCCAACGAGGCCGACCCGCTGAAGGGCCGGCAGCTGCCGATCATGTATTCGTCGAAGGAGCACGGCTTCTTCTCCATCTCCGGCAATCTGGCGACGCAGTATATCCAGGCGGTCGGCTGGGCGATGGCCTCGGCGATTTCGAACGATTCGAAGATCGCGGCGGGCTGGATCGGCGACGGCTCGACGGCGGAATCCGATTTCCATTCCGCCCTGGTGTTCGCCTCCACCTACAAGGCGCCGGTCGTGCTCAATGTCGTCAACAACCAGTGGGCGATCTCGACCTTTCAAGGCATAGCGCGCGGCGGCTCCGGCACTTTCGCGGCGCGCGGTCTCGGCTTCGGCATCCCGTCGCTGCGGGTCGACGGCAACGACTATCTCGCCGTCCATGCGGTGGCCAAATGGGCGGCCGAGCGCGCGCGCAAGAACCTCGGACCGACGCTGGTCGAATATGTCACCTACCGCGCCGGCGCCCATTCGAGCTCGGACGATCCCTCGGCCTACCGGCCGAAGACCGAATCCGACGCCTGGCCGCTCGGCGATCCGATCGTGCGGCTGAAGAACCATCTGATCGGGCTCGGCGTCTGGTCGGACGAGCGGCACGCGCAGGCCGAGGCGGAAATCCTCGACACGGTGATCGCGGCGCAGAAGGAGGCGGAAAGCCACGGCACGCTGCATGCCGGCGGCAAGCCGTCGACGCGCGACATGTTCGAGGGGCTCTACGCCGAGATGCCGCCGCATCTCAGGCGCCAGCGCCAGCAGGCGGGAGTCTGAGCCATGCCAAGACGGACCATGATCGAGGCCATTCGCGACGCCATGGACGTGTCGATGGAGCGCGACGAACGCGTCGTCGTGTACGGCGAGGATGTCGGCTTCTTCGGCGGTGTCTTCCGCTGCACGCAAGGCCTGCAGGCCAAATACGGCAAGAGCCGCTGCTTCGACGCGCCGATCAACGAATCCGGCATTGTCGGCTCGGCCATCGGCATGGCCGCCTACGGGCTGAAGCCCTGCGTGGAAATTCAGTTTGCCGACTACATGTATCCGGCTTACGACCAGCTGACCCAGGAAGCGGCACGGCTGCGCTACCGCTCGAACGGCGATTTCACCTGCCCGATCGTGGTCCGCATGCCGACCGGCGGCGGCATTTTTGGCGGCCAGACGCACAGCCAGTCCCCGGAAGCGCTGTTCACGCACGTCTCCGGCTTGAAGACGGTGGTGCCGTCCAACCCGCATGATGCCAAGGGGCTGCTGATCGCGGCGATCGAGGATCCCGATCCGGTGATCTTCCTCGAGCCGAAGCGGCTCTACAACGGCCCCTTCGACGGCCATCACGACCGGCCGGTGACGCCCTGGTCGAAGCATGAGCTCGGCGAGGTCGCCGACGGGCACTACACCGTGCCGCTCGGCAAGGCGGCGATCCGCAGGGCCGGCTCGGCGGTCACAGTGCTCACCTACGGCACCATGGTCTATGTCGCCCAGGCCGCGGCCGAAGAGACCGGCATCGATGCCGAGATCATCGACCTGAGGACGCTCTTGCCGCTCGACCTCGACGCCATCGTCGCTTCGGTGAAGAAGACCGGGCGCTGCGTCATCGTGCACGAGGCGACGCTGACCTCCGGCTTCGGCGCCGAGCTGTCGGCGCTGGTGCAGGAAAACTGCTTCTACCATCTGGAGGCGCCGGTGGCGCGGGTCGCCGGCTGGGACACGCCCTATCCGCACGCGCAGGAATGGGACTATTTCCCTGGTCCCGCCAGGGTCGGCCGCGCGCTCATCGAAACCATGGAGGCCTGACATGGGCGAGCACATCATCAAGCTGCCCGATGTCGGCGAAGGCGTCGCCGAGGCCGAACTCGTCGAATGGCACGTCAAGGTCGGCGACATGGTGCGCGAGGACACCGTGCTGGCCGCCGTCATGACCGACAAGGCGACGGTCGAGATCCCGTCGCCCGTCGATGGCGAGATCCTGTGGCTGGGCGCCGAGATCGGCGACACCGTGGCGATCGGCTCCCCTATTGTGCGGCTGAAGGTGGCGGGCGAGGGCAATGCAAAGCCGCAGGGCGATGCCAAGGCCGAGGCGGTGGCCGCCGAGCCGCCGGCGAAGCTTCCAACGCCGAAGCCGGAGACCGCCGCGCCGATCGCGAAGGCCTCGCCAAAGGCCGACGCCCCGGAGGCGAAACCTGCTCCGGCCGTTGCGAAAAACACCGGGCAGAGGTCCGTCTCCGGCGCGCCACGCCCGGAGGGTGAAAAGCCTTTGGCATCGCCGGCGGTGCGGCTGCGCGCCAAGGAGGCGGGCATCGATCTGAGGCAGGTCGCGGGGAGCGGCCCGGCCGGCCGCATCGGCCATGACGACATCGAGGCGTTCCTGGCGCGGGGGCCGCAGGTCGCCAAGGCATCGGCCCTGGCGCGCAACGATGCGGTCGAGGATATCAAGGTGGTGGGCCTGCGGCGCAAGATCGCCGAGAAGATGACGCTGTCCAAGTCGCGCATCCCGCACATCACCTATGTCGAGGAGATCGACGTCACGGCACTCGAGGACTTGCGCGCCGCGCTCAACAAGGAAAAGCGCGCGGCCAAGGGTGCTGGAGAGAGGCCGAAGCTGACGCTGCTGCCGTTCCTGATGCGGGCAATGGTCAAGGCGATCGCGGACCAGCCCCAGCTGAATTCGCTGTTCGACGACGAGGCCGGCATCATCCACCAGCATGGCGGCGTCCATATCGGCATCGCCGCGCAGACGCCGTCCGGGCTGGTGGTGCCTGTCGTCAAGCATGCCGAGGCGCGCGACATCTGGGATTGCGGCGCCGAGGTCAACAGGCTGGCTGAGGCGGCTAAGTCCGGCACGGCGACGCGCGACGAGCTGTCCGGCTCGACCATCACCATCACTTCGCTCGGCGCCATGGGCGGCATCGCGACGACGCCGGTCATCAACCATCCGGAAGTGGCCATCATCGGCGTCAACAAGATGATGGTGCGGCCGATGTGGGACGGCACGCAGTTCATCCCGCGCAAGATGATGAACCTGTCGTCCAGCTTCGACCACCGGGTGATCGACGGCTGGGATGCCGCGGTGTTCGTGCAGCGCATCAAGACGCTGCTGGAAACGCCGGCGCTGATCTTTGTGGATTGAGGGGCGGGACAATTGAGATGCCGCGGGACAGAAGGATCTCGACAGACTGTTATTTCCGATCCAGCGCGACAACCAGTTAGGATGCGATGATGAAAGAAATCTCCTGCAAGCTGCTCGTCATCGGCGCCGGTCCGGGCGGTTATGTCTGCGCGATCCGTGCCGGCCAGCTCGGCGTCGATACGGTCATCGTCGAGGTTGCGAAGCCCGGCGGCACCTGCCTCAATGTCGGCTGCATCCCGTCCAAGGCGCTGATCCATGCGGCGGAGGAGTTCGACAAGGTCTCGCACATGGCCGGCGGCAAGAGCCCGCTCGGCATTTCGGTGTCGGCGCCCGTGCTCGATCTTGGCAAAACCGTTGCCTGGAAGGACGGCATCGTCAGCCGGCTCAACAGCGGCGTCGCCGGCCTGCTGAAGAAGGCCGGGGTGAAGACCGTGCATGGCTGGGCGACGTTCCGCGACGGCAAGACCGTCGAGGTCGAGACCGAGACGGGAAGCCAGGTGATCCGGGCGGAGACGATCGTCGTCGCCACCGGCTCGGCGCCGGTCGAGCTGCCGTTCCTTTCCTTTGGCGGGCCCGTGATATCGTCGACGGACGCGCTGGCGTTGAGTGCGGTGCCGAAGAAGCTTGCGGTGGTCGGCGGCGGCTATATCGGGCTGGAGCTTGGCATGGCCTTCGCAAAGCTGGGTGCCGACGTGACCGTGGTCGAGGCCTTGCCGCGCGTGCTGGCGCAATATGACGCCGAGCTGACCCGGCCTGTCGTGAAGCGGCTCGCGGCGCTCGGCATCGAAGTCATGGCCGGGGCCAAGGCCAAGGGGCTGTCGACCAAGGGCGATGCGCTGCTGGTCGAAACGGCGGACGGCAAGAATGCAAAAGTTTCCGCCGACAAGATCCTGGTGACGGTCGGCCGCAAGCCGGTGACCGAAGGCTGGGGCCTCGACCAGATCGACCTCGATAGGTCAGGCAAATTCATCAGGATCGACGATCAGTGTCGCACCTCGATGCGCGGCATTTACGCCATCGGCGACGTCACCGGCGAGCCGATGCTGGCGCACCGGGCGATGGCGCAGGGCGAAATGGTCGCCGAGATCGTCGCCGGCCACAAGCGCAGCTGGGACAAGCGCGCGATCCCCGCGGTGTGCTTCACCGATCCGGAGCTGGTCACTGTCGGGCTGTCGCCCGAGGAAGCCAAGGCCCAGGGCGAGATCAAGGTCGGGCTGTTCCCGTTCGCCGCCAACGGACGGGCGATGACGAAGCTCGGCGAGGATGGTTTCGTCCGCGTCGTCGCCCGCGCCGACAACCATCTGGTGCTCGGCATCCAGGCGGTCGGGCAGGGCGTGTCGGAACTGTCGGCGGCGTTCGGCCTGGCGCTGGAGATGGGGGCTCGGCTGGAGGACATCGCCGGCACCATCCATGCGCATCCGACGCAAGGCGAGGGGTTCCAGGAAGCGGCGCTCAAGGCGCTCGGGCACGCGCTGCATATCTGAGGGGCGGTTCTTCCTTGTTCCTCTCCCTCCGGAGGGGGGAGAGGTGGCGCTGCGAAGCAGCGACGGAGTGGGGGAAGCCGGTCCTCAAACGCGCTGCCGCTGGTAAGTCACCGCGCGGCTTCAGTCAGAACTAATCATCGGCCGGACTTGAAATCACAACGACCAAGCCGGGTCGACCCCCACTCCGTCGAGCTTCGCTCGACACCTCTCCCCCGATCGACGGGGGAGAGGAAAGGCGCGAACCTATCCAGGCTCTCACCCCGCCAGCCGGCTCACCATCTCATGCTGGGCATAGGCCCGGCCGAAGCGGTTGGCCAGAAAAGCATCCAGCGCGATGTCTTCCTGCTTGACGAAGCCGGTCGCCGGCAGGCTGCCGTCGGCCAGCATGTCGAGCACGGCGCAGATGCCGGACGCGGTGGTGATCTGGATGGCGCTGCGCAGCTGGTTGCCGACGCGCTGCGAATAGATCTTGTTGGCGTAGGTTTCCTGCAGCAGGCGGCCGTTGCGGCGGCCGGAGACGGTGACGAAGACGATGACGACGTCCTGCAGCGTCGCCGGCAGCGCGCTTTCAAAAATGTCCTTCAGCACGTCGCGGCGGTGGCGCAGGCCGAGGTCGTTGAGCAGCGCCTTCATGATGGCGGCGTGGCCGGGATAGCGGATGGTGCGGTAGTTCAGCGTGCGCACCTTGCCCTTCAGCGTCTCGGCCAAGGTGCCGAGCCCGCCCGACGTGTTGAACGCCTCGTAGGTGACGCCGTCGAGCGAGAATTCCTCGCGCTCTTCGAGCGGCGGCACTTCGATCAGCTCGCCCTCGACGATCGCCTCGCAGGGCTCGCAATATTCGTTGATGACGCCGTCGGTGCTCCAGGTCAGGTTGTAGTTCAGCGCATTGGACGGGTATTGCGGCAACGCGCCGACGCGCATGCGCACGCTTTCCAGCGTGTCGAAGCGGCTGGCCAGATCATTGGCGACGATCGAGATGAAGCCCGGCGCCAGGCCGCATTGCGGGATGAAGGCGCTCTTGCCCGAACGCGCCAGTTCCTTGACGCGGCGGGTCGAGACGACATCCTCGGTGAGGTCGAGATAATGCACGCCCGCACTTGCCGCCGCCTCGGCGATGCGCGTGGTGAGATGGAAGGGGGCGGCGCTCAGCACCGCGAACTTGCCGGCGAGTGCGGCTTCCAGGGCGCCGGCCGCGGCGATATCGAGTTCGAGCGTCTCGACGCCGGCGGGGACTTCGGCCGCGGCGAGCTGCGCCGCCGAGCGGTCGACGAGGGTGACGTGGTAGTCGCCGGTCGCGGCGAGCATTCCGGCGATGGTCGAGCCGATCTTGCCGGCGCCGACGATAACGATGTTGTTCATGGTCAAATACCCCTGCCAGTCTTGATTTACCTGGCGGGAATCATCGCAGCTTGCCTGTCGAAAGGAAGCGTGAAATCTGGCAGAATGAACCCTATCTTAAGCCGATCCGCCGAAGGAGATCGTCGATATGCTCAGTGAAGCCGAACAGGCGCTGCTTTCCCTGCTGCGTTCCAACGCACGCGCCTCGACCGCCGAACTGGCACGGCGGCTCGGCGTGTCGCGCACCACGGTGCAGAGCCGGATCGAGCGGCTGGAACAGCGCGGTATCATATCAGGCTACGGCGTCAAGCTTTCACCGGATTATGAGCAGGGATTGGTGCGGGCGCATGTTCTGCTCACCGTCACGCCCAAGCTCGCCGACAAGGTGGTGCGCGCGCTGCAGGCGCTGCCGCCGGTCAGGACGCTGCATTCGGTGAGCGGCAATTTCGACATGATCGTCATCGTCGACGCGCCGTCGATCCGCGACCTCGACGCGCTGCTCGACCAGATCGGCGCCATGGACGGTGTCGAGCGGACCTCGTCGTCGATTATTTTGTCGACGAGGATTGATCGGTGAGTGGGCCTCTCAAGGCTTGGGTTCCTCGCCCCCGCCAGAGGCGCTACGGCACACATTTCCAAGCGGCTGGTCTTTGGCGATAACGTGCATGGCAGCTTGGCGCATGCATTGTCTTATGCGGCGCTGGTCGACCCCCACTCCGTCTCGGCTTCGCCGAGCCACTGCCGGGGCGAGCCACGGGTCTCGCCCGTCCTTCGGACCC
>NZ_VFTA01000017.1:0-139709 GCF_007003935.1 Mesorhizobium sp. WSM4310 | reverse complement strand
GGTACGCCCGCCCCGCGCCGCGCGGCCACTGCTACCGGCGGCGCGTGGCTCTTGACGCGGTTGCTCAGGCCGCGAGCCGGGCGATCCGCTGCAGGCGCCGCAGCGTGGTGTCGTCTTGCAACGCCTGCTGGAACAGCGATATCTCCTGGTCGATGCGGTCGCACAGCGCGCCGGTGTTGCCCTTGAGCAGGCCGCGGGTCTGCAGCAGGGCGGCAACCGGCTTCTTGGCGAGCTGCCTGGCGCGGCCAAGTGTCGCCTCCTCCACGCCGTCATGCACGATTTCGGCGACGAGGCCGAGTGCCCTGGCGTCCTCGGCGCGAAGCGTGTCGCCGAGACAGAAGAAGCGGAAGGCGCCGGCATAGCCGAGCTTCTGCGGCGCCAGGATGCTGGTCGCCGCATCCGGCACAAGGCCGAAATCGACGAACGGCACGCGGAACGTGCTTTCATTCGAGGCGATCACCATGTCGCAGTGGAACAGGATGGTGCAGCCGACACCGACGGCATCGCCGTCGACGCAGGCGAGGATGGGCTTGGGGAATGTCGCCAGCGTGCGGAACATGTCGGTAACGGCGGCGATCAGCTTCTGGTGCTTGGTGGCGTCGAGGAATTCGGAAAAGTCGCCGCCGAGGCAGAAGCAGCCTGCCAGGCCACGCAGCACGACGACACGGACCTCGTCATTGTCGGCGGCTTCATGGAACGTCCTGGCAAGGCTTTCATAGGCCCTTCTGTCGAGCACCGGCCGGCCGTCATTCGACGACACGGTGACGATCAGCGTGTGGTTGCGCAGTTCCGGCTGCGGGTGCGGGTTCATGGCGGTCTCCAACCTCATGACGCCCTCCTTTGGCCGAACATGTCGGGATATCCCCGGGCCAGGACGGGAGCGTGGTGGTTGCGGCGCGAACGCACAACGTCCAGCGTGTGCTCATTGAAGGAGAGCAGGGTCGCCACGACCTGCTGATTGCCATAGGTGCGCTGATAGCCCAACGGCGTCGCCAGGAAATGCAGCTGCAGGGCGCGCAGCACCCACATCGGCTCGAACTCGATGATCACCTTGTCGACACCGCGCTTCAGCCCCCACTCGACGAAGCCGGCGATCAATTCGGTTCCGACGGTCGAGACGCCGCGACGACCATCGCGAAAGCCGGGAGCCACCGCATAGCGGGTCAATTCCCAGATGTTGGGGCCCGATGGTGGCGTTCCTTCGGAAAGGTCTGCCAAGACCTCGGTCAGCAGATGGGGCCGCGTGGTCGGCAACATCCGTTGATAGCCCGCGACTTCGTTGCCTCTGATGACGATCTGATGCACCGCCTCGTCATGGTCGAACTGGTCGACCTCGAATCCGTCCGGCCGCCGCAGGTCCTCCCACCCCATCTCCTCGACAAATATCTGGTAGCGTAGACGATGGACGGCCTCCCAAAGGTCGGGACGTTCCATCAATTCCTGAGTTGTAAGACAAAAAAGCATGCCGTCGTCTCCTGGGTTTAAGAGGAAGATACGGCCGTGCCTCAACGAGAAAATTGCGTGATCACGTAGGCAAGAAATTCCAGGTCGGCACGGCCGACCTAACTAATGTAGCCGCGCCTTATCGCTTCGGCGACGGCCTGGACCCGGTTGACGGCACCGAGTTTGCTTTTGGCGTTAAGAAGATGTTTCTCCGACGTGTGTTCGGAGATGCCGAGGATTTGCGAAATCTCCCATTCCGACTTGCCGACGGCGGCCCATTGCAGGCATTCGCGCTCGCGCGGGGTCAGTTCTATGTGGTCGATGGTCTTGGTCGCCATGGTGTGGATTTGCATGGCGCGGCCAACGGCATAGGTCGAGACCAGCGACACAAGGCCGAACTCGGCCGCCGACAGCTGCACGGCCTCGCCACCCAGCGACACCATGACGATCTGGCCATCGAGCGTGATCAGCGGGAAGGCCAGCCCGTCGCGCAGCTTGAAGGCGCCGGCATCGCCCATCACCTCATCGCTGCTCTTGTCGAAGCTAATGCCCTGGGCGGCTTCGCGCCACTGGAACGGCGCCTGCAGCTGCTTCATGTGGCTGACCACCGGATCGTGGTCGACATAGTTGCGCGCCACGTAGCGCTCCAGCCATTCGACAGGCCAGTCGCAAAGCAGCACATGCTGCTTTTGCTGCCCTGTCGGTGTGCCTGGCTGCGGAACGGTTCCCGCCATCAGCGCGGTCAGACCGAAATCCGAGGTTATGCCCAAAAGTTTCTCGCAGACCGCTGCCGCCGTTCCGGCGTGCTGCAGTTGGTCTATGTATTCCAGCGTGCGATCGAATTGACCCATCGCAACATAACCCCATGTTGCCTCATGCATTGAGATCAATGGTCCATGCGTTGTCTGCATTTGGCCACCGACCACGGATTGCAACACGCACATTCTCGGTTGTGGTTCTCGACCCGGGTCCCCCAACCAGGGCAGCCACCGCTGTTTGCAAACGTGCTAAAGCATAGCCTGAAATTGGCGCGTTGAAATCAAAAACCATTGTGCCTGTACCATTTTCGTACCAAAACCGGTGCTAATCGAGGGCGCGGAGTTCTATCGTGGCGTTCCAATGGAGGTTCCTGGTCCTGGCGTCGCTGCTGATCGCGGCACTGCCATCGGCTCCTGCGGCGCGCGCGGCCGAACCGCAGGTACCGGTATTGTGGGACGCCAAGGAGCGGTTGCCGAAGCCCGACCTCTCGGCACTGCCACGGCTGCGATTCCTGACGACCACGGATTTTCCGCCCTTCAATTTCCTCGATGGCGCGGGAAAGCTGTCCGGTTTCCACATCGACCTGGCGCGCGCCATCTGCGCCGAACTCGGCATTGCCGACAAATGCCAGATCCAGGCATTGCCCTGGGGCGAGCTTGAAGGGGCCCTCGAGAAAGGCGAAGGCGAAGCAATCATCGCCGGCATCGCCGCGACGCCGCAATCGCGCCAGACATACGCCTTCTCGCGCTCCTATCTGCCGTTTCCGGCGCGCTTCATCACGCCGAAGAACAAGGCACTTGCCGAACCGGTCTTCGACAAGCTGCGCAGCAAGCGCGTCGGCGTTCTCGCCGGCTCGGCGCATGAGCGCATGCTGCGCGACTATTTCAGCACGGTCCAAATCGTCTCCTTCGACGGACCGGAAGCCCTCTACAGCGATCTCAAGGCGGGCAAGATCGATGCCGCCTTCGGTGACGGCATGCGTTTCGCCTTCTGGCTGGGCGGCTCGGATGCAGCCCGGTGCTGCCGTTTTGCCGGCGGTCCCTATCTGGCGCCCGAATATCTGGGCACGGGCATGGCTATCGCCACACGGGCGGACAATCCGGCGCTGGCCGCAGCGATCGATTACGCGCTGCAGGAGATCTCGATGAAAGGCACCTTCGCCGAATTCTACCTGCGCTATTTCCCGGTCAGTTTTTTCTGATTCAGAGCACGGCCCAGGGTTGTTGAGATTCAGGTCAGGGTGCGCAGCCGCGCCTTGGCCGCGCGGCCGATGGCGGCGACGGTCAGCGTGTCGAGATCGAGCTTGCGGCGGATCAACTGCAGCACCCGGACTTCCTCCATGCGCATTTCGAGATCGACGGCGGCCACTTCGAAGGCGGCGGCGTAGGCGGTGTCGCGCAGGCGCTCCGGCAGGGCGTCGCCAATTTGGGCCAGGACACCATCGAGGCCATCCTTTTCCTGCAGCAGCTTCTGGCAAGCCTGGGCGACGGGAACCAGGCGGTCCTGCTTGAAATCCTCGAACACCGGCCATGAGCGGACAACGTCGCCGATCCGGGCCAGTTCGACATCGGTCATGTCGCGGTCGGAGGCCGAGGTGATGACCATCAGGTAGATCAGGGCTTCATGCGGGGTCGGCGACGGCATTCTTTACTCCTTGAACGGGTTTCGAAGGTAGGAACGGGGGTCGAAGGTCGCAAGGAAAAAGCGCCCCACGCGTTGACGCTCCGGCCATGCGCGCCTAGAGGACCGGTTGAAAATCGACACTGCGACCATACCGGCGAATGATCTGGCCGGCGAACAATTTGGAAAACGCGACCATGGCGGGATCAAACATAATCGATCTCAACCCCGAACTGCTGGCGGCAGCGGCCGAGAGCAAGGCATGGCCGTTCGAGGAAGCCAAAAAGATCATCGAGCGCTACAAAGGCAGCGACTTCCCCGAGACGATCCTGTTCGAGACCGGCTATGGCCCGTCGGGCCTGCCGCACATCGGCACGTTCGGCGAGGTGGCGCGCACCTCGATGGTGCGCCATGCATTCCGCGTGCTGACACAGGACAAGGTCGCCACCAAGCTGCTGTGCTTCTCCGACGACATGGACGGGATGCGCAAGATACCCGACAACGTGCCGGATCGCGCGGCACTCGAGCCGCATCTGCACAAGCCGCTGTCTTCGGTCCCCAATCCGTTCGGCGGCGACTATGCGAGCTTCGCCGACCACAACAATGCGATGCTCTGCCGCTTCCTCGACACGTTCGGCTTCGACTACGAATTCGCCAGCGCGACGCAGTACTACAAGTCAGGCCGTTTCGACGCCATGCTGCTGCGCGCCGCCGAGCGCTACGACAAGATCATGGCGGTGATGCTGCCGACGCTCGGGCCGGAACGGCAGGCGACCTACAGCCCGTTCCTGCCGATTTCTCCGAAGAGCGGCCGTGTGCTTTACGTGCCGATGAAGCATGTCGACGCCAAGGCCGGCACCATCACCTTCGACGATGAAGGCACCGAGACCACGCTTTCGATCACCGGCGGCCGGGTGAAGCTGCAGTGGAAGCCGGATTTCGGCATGCGCTGGGCAGCGCTCGGCGTCGATTTCGAAATGTTCGGCAAGGACCATCAGACCAACGCGGTGGTCTATGACCGCATCTGCAACATCCTGGGCGGGCGCGCGCCGGAGCATTTCGTCTACGAGCTGTTCCTCGACGAAAACGGCCAGAAGATCTCGAAGTCGAAGGGCAACGGCCTGACCATCGACGAGTGGCTGACCTATGCGCCGACCGAAAGTCTCGGGCTCTACATGTACCAGCGGCCGCGGCAGGCCAAGAAGCTCTATTTCGACGTCATTCCGAGGGCGGTGGATGAGTATTACACCTTCCTGGGCGCCTACCCCAGGCAGGACTGGAAGGAGCGGCTGGGCAATCCGGTCTGGCACATGCATGACGGCAATCCGCCTGATATCGACATGCCGGTGCCGTTCTCGCTGCTGCTCAACCTGGTCAGCGCCTCCAATGCGCAGAACAAGGACGTGCTGTGGGGCTTCATCTCGCGCCATACGCAAGGCGTGACGCCAAAGACGCATCCCGATCTCGACCAGCTGGTCGGCCACGCCATCCGCTATTTCGACGATTTCGTGCGGCCGACGAAGACCTTCCGTGCGGCCGACGAGGTCGAACGCGAGGCGCTCGAGGCCCTGGACGCGGCACTTGGTGCATTGCCGGCGGATGCCGGCGGCGAAGCGATCCAGAACGCTTCGCTCAATGTGGCGCGCAAGATCGAACGCTATCAGGATCATTCCAAGCAGAGCCCGGAGGGCGGCCCGGGCGTTTCGGGCGCCTTCTTCCAGATGATCTACCAGGTGCTCATCGGCCAGGAGCGCGGTCCGCGCTTCGGCTCGTTCGCCGCGCTCTACGGCGTCGCCGAGACCCGCGCGCTCATTCAGCAGGCGCTGGCTGGTCAGCTGGCTTGAGGGCGCCGTCGACCTCTTCCAGGATCGAGCCCGGCGCCTGAGGCGCCGGGGCTGGCGCGGGCGGAACCGCTGACATGCCGGCCAGGTTCGGCGCCGACCCGAAAATGCCCTTCTTCGCGCTTTGCGCCTTTTCACCGGCCGCGACATAGGGTCCGCCCTTGGCGGCACGCGCCCAGCCATTGTCGACCAGCCATTGGCCGACGTCCTGCTTGCCGATCCGGCACTCCGCCGCGATGCGGTCGCGGCCGCCTTCGGGCGGCACCGTGCAGACCACGGCGCGGCCGCGCAGGAAAGCGCGGAACGCCGTGCGCGCACGAATGCCGCACGGCCAGGACTTGCCGTCGGTGGTGCAGGTCTCGTCCTGCCCGACGGCATCGATGCCGGAGATCGCGACCGAATAGCCTTTCGCCTCGATCAGGCCGGCGGCGGTCGCGACCGGCTGGAACAGCTTGGTGCCATTCCAGTCATCGGGCATCTTCGGCTTGGGCGGCATGGCCAGCGCCAGCTTGCTCAGCGGCTGGCGCGGCTCGACCCGCTCGAGTTCCCCAACGCGCAGTTCCGGCGGCGCGACGACGTCCGGATCGATCGCCCGCGAATGCACCGCCGCCTTTGGCGGTGGCGGAACGGCCGGCGCGGGAATGGCTGAGGTGGCCGGCTCGTCAGACCCGGCATCGGTGCCGGCCTGAGAGATCGTGTCCGTGCCGGGATCGATCTGATCCACCGCGACGGTGCCTTGGCTTCCTTTCAGCGTGCGGCCGCCGGCGACGACCAGGGCCGCCATCACCGGGATCATCAGAACCGCCACAATGAGATGAGGTACCCGCACCAGCCCGACCTACTGGCTTGCCCAGACAATCCGCGCCACCCATTCGACCTCGCGCATGGGAATGTCGCGGTCGGGATGATCGGGATTGAGTGAGACCAGCGCGATCGACTTGACGGTCTGGCGCTCGAGCACCTTGGCCATCACCTCGCCCGATATGGTCTTGACGACGACGCGATCGCCCTTGCGGGTGATGGCTCCCGGCTCGACGATGAGGACGTCGCCATTGCGATAGAGCGGCAGCATGGAATCGCCCTGCACCTGCAGCGCATAGGAGCTTTCGGTCGATTGCGCCGGCAGTTCGACCAGATCCCAGCCCTGCCCGGCCGGAAAGCCGGCATCGTCGAAGAAGCCACCGGCACCGGCCTGGGCAAAGCCGAGCAGCGGCACGGAGCGCCTGTAGGCGGGCGCAGCGCCTATGCGGCCTTCGATCAGCCCGGTGAATTCGTCGAGCGAGGCACCCGTCGCCTCGATGATCTTGGCCAGTGATTCGGTCGAGGGCCAGCGCGGCCGGCCATCCGAGGACAGGCGCTTCGACTTGTTGAAGGCGGTCGAATCGAGGCCTGCGCGCCTCGCCAGACCTGACGCCGAAAGCGAATAGCGCTCGGCAAGAGCATCGATGGCAGCCCAGACACGCTCATGCGAGAGCAATCTCGCTCTCCTCGAAACAGGAAAAAATGCCTCTTCCTGTCTAGCGCGCATTCGCCGCCATGTCCACCGGGCGCAAGTAGTGTCTTAGTTTGCGGAGCGGCAATGGCGAGAGGCGCGCGCCTAGCGCTTCCAGCGGCTTTCCGCCTCCTTCTTCGCGATCTCGGCGCGCCGTTCTGGCGTCATATTCTCGGCGCGCTTCTTGCCACTCTTCGAATCAAGCTCTTTGGCGGCGGCGCTCTTGCCGTCGACCTGCAGATCGTCGGCTTCCTCGCCGGTAGCAATGCGCATGGTGCGGACGGCATTGCCGATCACATCGGCGGGGCGCTTTTGACCTTTCGGTCCAGTTGGTATCTTCTACTGACCAACTACCGACGCCGCTGGCCGTCCCGACGTGATAGGATCGGCGTGACGTAGAACGATCCTCCACACGCCATCCTCCCGCCGGAAAATAGTGGTGGTCCGAAGCGCAATCGGCGCCAGTTTATCGGCGCCGCCAACCTTGGATCGGACCCGCTCGATCTCCATGATATAGCCCAAGTCTGCCGTCGCGTACTCGGCAATTCGCTCAAAGCCGATGACCTCGCCATCCCGATAGTTGGTGGCAGCTCGATCCATGGTCTCAGCAGCCTTTGTCCATCCCCTGGCCGGTGGACCGAACGGGTTCGCGATTATCACGTCATCGCGTCGCGAATACAGGCTTTTCAGGGGCTCAGGATCGCCCTTAACAAAAGCACCCACAGCCAAATGATCCTGTTCGATGACATTCGTGAGGTCGGAGGACAACATTCCAGTGCCCATCAAATTTGGCTTTCCCAAACAAAATCATACCGCATCGGAAGGGCAAGAGCGAGAGCAGCGCGTAAAGGCCGCCGGATTTCAAACTGAGACACTACCCGGGCGCAGCTGGCGGATCGCTAACAAAACTGCGTGCCGCCACGCCCAGACGGCGCGCCCTTGGCCGCGCGAAGAGCGCGGTTTCAGCAGTCGATGGTCGGAGATCAGCCTATCCGGGCGCAGGCCCTGATGGGAGGTTATGAACATCCGCTCGGCCACGGCTGCGTGCCGTGGCCATCATGCGCAAAATGAACGTGCTATGGCGTCCCTTGTGTGTCGGCCAGCCTTTGTGTTTCGGCCGGCGTCAGGCGGCCTGTTTCACGTCGCCCTTGGCGTAGGGATCGAAGCGCTGGTAGAAAGTTTCGCCCTTTTCGGCCATGTCGAGGAGCAGCTTGGGCGCCTTGAACTCGGCGCCGTATTTCTTCTGCAGTCCCTTGGCGATCTTGACGAATTCCTTGGCGCCGATGCCGTCGATATAGGACAGCGCGCCGCCAGTGTAGGGCGCGAAGCCGAAGGCCAGGATCGAGCCCACATCGGCCTCGCGAGGATCGGTGACGATGCCTTCCTCCATCACCCGCGCCGCTTCCAGCGCCGTGGTGACCAACAGCCGTTGCTGCAGCTCCTCGTAATCGACCTTCTCGGGCGCAAGCTGCGGATAGAGGTCCTTCAGTCCCGGCCACAGCTTCTTCTTGGCCGGCTTGGCCGGATAATCGTAGAAACCCTTGCCGTTCTTGCGGCCGAAGCGGCCATGGTCGTCGACCATGGTGTTGATCAGCGCCATCTGCTTGGGGTCGACGGCCTTGTCACCGAGATCCCTGATGGTCTGCTTCATGATCTTCTGGGCAAGGTCGATCGCCGTCTCGTCGGTCAGCGCCAAGGGACCGACCGGCATGCCGGCGGCCTTCGCCGCATTCTCGATCATCGGCGCGGGCACGCCCTCGATCAGCATCTTGTAGGCTTCCGACATGTAGCGCAGCACGCAGCGGTTGACGTAGAAGCCGCGCGTGTCGTTGACGACGATCGGTGTCTTCTTGATGGCTCGGACAAAGTCGATCGCGGTGGCGAGCGCCTTGTCGCCGGTCTTCTTGCCCAAAATGATCTCGACCAGCATCATCTTGTCGACCGGCGAGAAGAAGTGGATGCCGACAAAATTCTTCGGCCGAGCCGAATTCTTCGCCAGCGAGGTGATCGGAATGGTCGAGGTGTTCGACGCGAAGATCGCGGACGACTTAAGCACGGCTTCCGCCTGTTCTGTGGCGGCCTTCTTGACGGCCGAATCCTCGAACACCGCCTCGACCACGAGGTCGCAGCCGGCAAGATCGGCATAATCGGCTGTCGGCGTGATCAGCGACAGGAGCTTGTCCTTCTCCTCCGGCTTGGCGCGGCCCTTCCTGACCTGATCCGAGACCAGGCTGTCCGAATGCGCCTTGCCCTTTTCGGCCGACTCCATGTCGCGGTCGAGCAGCACCACCGGAATGCCGGCCTTGGCCGTGACATAGGCGATACCGGCGCCCATGAAGCCGGCGCCGAGAATGCCGATCTTCTTGAACTTGGTTTCCGGCACGCCGTGCGGGCGGCGGGCGCCCTTGTTCAGTTCCTGCAGTGACACGAACAGCGAGCGGATCATCGCCGCCGCTTCCCTGGTCTGCATGATCTCGGTGAAATAGCGCTGTTCGATTCTCAGAGCGGTGTCGAACGGCACCAGCAGGCCTTCATAGACGCATTTCAGGATGGCGGCGGCGGCCGGATAATTGCCATAGGTCTCGCGGCGAAGGATGGCGATGGCCGGCGGCCACAGATTGAAGCCGGCCGGCGAATAGATCTGACCGCCGGGCAGCCTGAAGCCCTTCTCGTCCCAGGGCTGGACGGCTTTCAGTCCGTTCCTGATCATGGCCTTTGCAGTCTCGACCAGCTTGGCCGGCTCGGCGATCTCGTGGATCAGGCCCATGGCCTTCGCCTTCTGCGGCGACAGATTCTGGCCGGAGGTCAGCATCTGCAGCGCCTGCTGCTGATCGGTCAGCCGCGGCACGCGCTGGGTGCCGCCGGCGCCGGGGAAGATGCCGACCTTGACTTCCGGCAGGGCCATCTTGACCTTGTCTGAATCGGCGGCGACGCGACCGTGGCAGGCCAGCGACAATTCGAAGGCGCCGCCCATGCAGGTGCCGTTGATCGCCGATACCCAGGGCTTGCCCGATGTTTCGAGCTTGCGCCACAGACCGCTCATGCGACCGGCATTGTCGAACAGCAGCTTTGCCGCCTTCTCCGGGTCCTTGGTCTTTTCCCTGGCGAACACGGCAAGCATCTTCTGCAGCATGGTCAGATCAGCGCCGCCGGAGAAGCTGTCCTTGCCCGAGGTGATCACCGCACCCTTGATGCCGGCGTCGGCCACCACCTGGTCGATGATCTTGTCGAGTTCGCCCATCACCTCCTCGGTGAACACGTTCATCGAGCGATCCGGCATGTTCCAGGTGACGAGCGCAATGCCGTCAGCGTCGGTATCGAGGGTGAAATTGATGTAGCTCATTGTTTCTCTCCCCGTCAGACGCGTTCGATGATCGTTGCGGTGCCCATGCCGGCGCCGATGCACAGCGTCACCAGCGCGGTGTTCAGATCGCGGCGCTCGAGTTCGTCCAGCACCGTGCCGAAGATCATCGCGCCGGTGGCGCCGAGCGGATGGCCCATGGCGATGGCGCCGCCATTGACGTTGATCTTGTCGTGCGGGATCTCGAAAGCCTGCATGTAGCGCAGCACCACCGAGGCGAAGGCCTCGTTGAGCTCGAACAGGTCGATGTCCGACAGCTTCATCTTGGCGCGCTTCAGGAGCTTCTCGGTGACATCGACCGGGCCGGTGAGCATCAGCACCGGCTCGGAGCCGATATTGGCGAAGGTGCGGATGCGCGCGCGGGGCTTGAGGCCCATCGCCTTGCCGGCCTTCTTCGAGCCGAGCAGCACGGCCGCCGCGCCGTCGACGATACCGGACGAGTTGCCGGCGTGGTGGACGTGGTTGACCTCTTCCACCTCGGGGTGCTTCTGCACCGCGACCGCATCGAAGCCGCCCATTTCGCCGGGCATGACGAAGGATGGGTTGAGCGATGCCAGCGACTGCATGTCGGTCGAAGGCCGCATGTGCTCGTCATGGTCGAGGATGGTCAGGCCGTTCTGGTCCTTGATCGGAATGACCGAATTCTTGAAGCGGCCGTCAGACCAGGACTTGGCGGCCCGCGTCTGGCTTTCGACCGCATAGGCGTCGACGTCGTCCCGGGAGAAACCGTATTTGGTGGCGATCAGGTCTGCCGAGATGCCTTGCGGCACGAACCAGCCGGGCAGGCCGACCGAAGGATCCATGAACCAGGCGCCGCCGGAGGCACCCATGCCGACGCGCGACATGGATTCGACACCACCGGCGATGACGATCTCGTCGGCGCCCTGCGCGATCTTGGCGGCGCCGAAATTGATGGCGTCGAGACCGGAGGCGCAGAAGCGCGAGATCTGCATGCCAGGCGCCTTGGTGTCGTAGCCGGCCTCGAAGGCGGCGGCGCGCGGAATGACCGAGCCGGCCTCGCCGACCGGATCGACGCAGCCGAAGATGATGTCGTCGACGGTGCCGGTGTCCAGCCCGTTGCGGTCGCGCAGCGCTTCCAGCGTCTTGGCGGCAAGCCGCACCGCCGGCACTTCGTGCAGCGATCCATCCTTCTTGCCCTTGCCGCGCGGCGTGCGCACGGCGTCATAGACGTAAGCTTCGGCCATTTTCGTGCTCCTTGGGTTTGCCGGTCGCCGCTCTCAGAGCGAGCGGCCGATCAGCAATTTCATGATCTCGTTGGTGCCGCCGTAGATGCGCTGGACGCGAGCGTCGCGGAACATGCGGGCGATCGGATATTCATTCATGTAGCCATAGCCGCCGTGCAGTTGAAGGCATTCGTCGACGACTTTTCCCTGCAGGTCGCTCAGCCAGTACTTGGCCATCGAGGCCGTCACGGGATCGAGGCCGCCATTGATGTGGCGGGTGACGCAGTCATTGTAGAAGACGCGGCCGATCGTCGCCTCGGTCTTGAGCTCGGCCAGCTTGAACTGGGTGTTCTGGAAATCGATGATCGCCTTGCCGAAGGCCTTGCGTTCCTTGACATAGTCGATGGTCAACGCCAGCGCCCGCTCGATCATGGCAATGGCGCCTGTGCCGATCTGCAGCCGCTCCTGCGGCAATTGCTGCATCAGCTGGATGAAGCCCTGCCCTTCTTCGTGGCCGAGCAAATTGGAGGTCGGGACGCGCACGTCGTTGAAGAACAGTTCCGACGTGTCGTTGGCCTTCAGGCCGATCTTGTCGAGGTTGCGGCCGCGCTCAAAACCTTCGACCTCGTCGGTCTCGACGACAATCAGCGAGGTGCCCTTGGCACCCTTTTCCGGATCGGTCTTGGTGACGACGATGATGAAGTTGGCCAGCTGGCCGTTGGTGATGAAGGTCTTGGAACCATTGATCCTGTACTGGTTGCCGTCCTTCTCGGCCCGCGTCTTGACGCCTTGCAGGTCGGAGCCGGCGCCCGGTTCGGTCATGGCGATGGCGCCGATCAGCTCGCCGGTGGCGAGCTTCGGCAGCCACTTCTTCTTCTTCTCCTCGGAGCCGTAGTGGAGGATGTAAGGGGCGACGATCGAATTGTGCAGGCCGATGCCAAAACCATCGACGCCGACATGGCCGATCGCCTCGATGATGGCGCTCTCATGGGCGAAGGTGCCGCCGGAACCGCCATATTCCTCCGGCATCGAGGCGCAGAGCAGGCCGGCGGCGCCGGCCTTGCGCCAGCTCTCGCGGTCGACCATCTCGTTCTTCTCGAACTCGTCGTAGCGCGGCGCGATCTCCTCCGACATGAAGCGGGTTGCCATGTCGTAGAGCATGCCGACCTCGTCCGCCGCCCAGGCGGGCTTGGGAAGGCCAAGTATTTCGGCGGGGCTGGTCATGTGGATATGGTACTCCTCCCAGAGCGCATCGTCAGCGTTGACGCCGGCGCACGTCACGCTGGCCTCAACCGACCCTCCCCCTGAAGGAGAGGGCAACCATCTTTAGAACGCTTCCGCAGGCAGGGCCATCAGCGTGTCAGCGCCGCTCGAAATACGGGCGAGATGCGCCGACGTCTCCGGCATGATCCGCTCCATGAAGAAGCGCGCCGTCACCACCTTGTTGTCGTAGAAGGACTGGGTGCCGTTGGCGCCGGTCTTGCCCTGAGCTGCCTTGGCCATCTGCGCCCACATGTAGCCCAGAGCAACAAGGCCGAAGAGGTGCATATAGTCGGTCGAGGCCGCGCCGGCATTGTCGGGCCTGGCCATGCCATTCTGCACCAGCCACATGGTCGCCGCCTGCAGGTCGTTCAGGCCCTTCTTCAACCCCTTGGTGAAGGGCGCCATCTTCTCGTCGGCGCGGTTCTCCTCGCAGAATTCGCCGACCTCCTTGAAGAAGGCCTGGATGGCGCGGCCGCCATTGAGGCCGAGCTTGCGGCCGACGAGGTCGAGCGCCTGGATGCCGTTGGCACCTTCATAGATCATGGCGATGCGGGCATCGCGCACGAACTGGCTCATGCCGTGCTCTTCGATATAGCCGTGACCGCCGAACACCTGCTGCGCCATGACGGCGTGGTCGAAGCCCTTGTCGGTGAGCACGCCCTTGACCACCGGCGTCATCAGGCCGGTGTAGTCGTCGGCCGCCTGGCGGTCCTTGTCGTCGGCGGAGCGATGCGCGACGTCGGACTTGATCGCCGTCCACAGCGCCAGCGCACGGCCGGCCTCGTTGAAGGCCTTCATGGTCATCAGCGAGCGGCGGATGTCGGGATGGACGATGATCGGGTCGGCCTTCTTGTCCGGCGCCTTGGCGCCTGAGAGCGAACGGCCCTGCAAGCGGTCCTTGGCGTAGGCAACGGCGTTCTGGTAGGCGATCTCCGACAGCGAAAGCCCTTGCAGGCCGACGCCGAGGCGGGCCTCGTTCATCATCGTGAACATCGCCTTGAGGCCGCCATTCTCCTCACCGAGCAGCGTGCCTTCGGCCTCGTCATAGTTCATGACGCAAGTCGAATTGCCGTGGATGCCCATCTTCTCCTCGATCGAGCCACAGGAGAGCGTGTTGCGTTCGCCCGGATTGCCCGCAGCATCGAGCTTGAGCTTCGGCACGATGAACAGCGAGATACCCTTGACGCCTTCCGGCGCGCCCTCGATGCGGGCCAGCACCAGATGGACGATGTTGTCCGACATGTCGTGCTCGCCGGCCGAAATGAAAATCTTTTGGCCCGAGATCTTGTAGGTACCGTCGCCGTTCGGCACCGCCTTGGTGCGCAGCAGGCCGAGATCGGTGCCGCAATGCGGTTCGGTCAGGTTCATGGTGCCGGTCCAGGAGCCCTCGACCATCTTCGGCAGCCATTTGGCCTTCTGCTCGTCGGTGCCGTGGGTGATGATCGCCGCGATGGCGCCCTGGGTCAGGCCCGGATACATCATCAGCGACATGTTGGCCGAGACCATGTATTCGGCGACGGCGGTGTGCACGGCATAGGGCAGGCCCTGGCCGCCAAACTCGACCGGCGCCGCCAGCCCCATCCAGCCGCCTTGGCGATACTGGCCGAAGGCCTCCTTGAAGCCTTTGGGCGTGGTCACCGAGCCGTCGTCGTGACGCACGCAGCCTTCCATGTCGCCGACGCGGTTGAGCGGATGCATGACGTTTTCGGCGAGCTTCGCACCTTCGGCCAGGATCGCTTCCAGCACGTCTGGCGTCGCGTCGGCAAATCCGGGAAGGTTCGAATAGCGCTGATAGCCCAGCACCTCGTTGAGTACGAACAGCGTATCCTGGACCGGCGCCCTGTATGTCGGCATGCTTTTTCTCCACCCTGCGGACCTGGTCCGAAAGCCCCCGAATTGATGTCAGGGCAGCATGCAGACCCGTGTTGAAGCCGAGATAGCAAAAATTGACGTTTGCGTAAACGTCAATTTTTTGATGCGACAAGATTTCCCGACCACCCAGCTTGGGGAAGCTAGAGTGTTTCACCGTTTCACGGAAACGGCGAAACGCTCTATCTCATTGTTTTAACGCAAGTCCGGACGGAAAACCGCTCACACTTTTCCTGGAATTGCTCTAGCGGTGCGACGTCATGCAGGCCAGCGCCGAGGAAACCAGATGCAGGCAACGAAAAAGCCGCGCGGCAGAGCCACGCGGCTTTGATGGTCGAGACTCCGACTGAGTCGGAACCGGTGGGTTGCTTCAGCTCGCGACGCTTGCCTGCGGTGCCGTGCGCTCGGCCAACATCTGGCGTACCGCGGACATCGAGCCGGAGAGCTCGTTGATGGCGTCATCGATCAGCGCCCGCTGCTTCTGCAGGCGGGCGAGCTGCTTCTCCGACTTGTCCAGCGCCAGCCGCAGCTGCTTGGTGTTGGAACCGGTCGGATCGTAGAGATCCATCATCTGCTTGACGTCGCGCAGCGAGAACCCGACCTTGCGGCCGAGCAGGATCAGCTTCAGGCGGGCCTTGTCGCGGCGCGTGTAGAGACGGGTGGAGCCGTCCCGCTGCGGGTTGAGCAGGCCCTTGTCTTCGTAGAAACGCAGCGTGCGCAGCGTCACGCCGTATTTCTTGGCCATTTCGCCGATGCGGGCGAGGTCCTCGCCGGCTTCGACAGATACATTATTGGTATTGGCCGCGGTCTCGCCGGCCGAGATAAGCTTCATGGTCACTGGCTTTCCCCGTCTGGTGGCGTCGCGGTCCTGGACCATGCGTCGCCTGACTGGAAGCGGGGGCGTGCTTCCAGTCGTGGTTTCGACAAACAAAATCGCAAACAGCACACTCAAATGCGCCTTTTACGTTTACGTCAATTCTATACCGATAGCCGCCTCATGACGCAAGGGGCGTTCTGTGAAGGTGCTTTATGCCGCACCGTGGCAGCGAGAGCGAACTTCCTTCCAACTTCTTAAGCTTGGTTAACGCGTTGTTTACCACGTTGGGGGAAATGTGGGCGCGTCGGCTACCCGTGTTTATCCTGTATCGAATTTTTCACGGTTTTCGGAGCGCGGGTGAAACCCCGGGAAGCTTGTCTTCCACCGTGGAAGCGCGGTCGCCTTCGTTCCGGCAGGGACTTGGGGAGCTGGTCGCAAGCCGGCCAATCTGAAAGACGGACGCACCGATGAACAGCAAGCGGTCCTATCTCGACACACTCAACGCCGGCAGGCAGCGCAAGCCGCAGACCACGCTCGAGCAACTGAACCGCTCGCTGGAGACGCTGGAACAGCGGCTGGGGCAGACCCGCGAGGAGGTGACGGCACGTCCCGCTCCGCGCCAATACGGCGCGGACCCGCGCTATCCAGCCACCGAACCGCGCTATCCCGCCGCCCAGCCAACCGCTCAGCAGCGCTGGTATGAGGATCCGCGGCCGGCCGCGCGCCCGCAGACCCCGGCGCCGGCCCCCGCCTTCGACCAGAACTACCAGGCCATCGCCCGTGACATCGACCGCGTGCGCGGCCAGGAAGACAGCGTCGCCATGGTCGGCAAGATTGCCGGCGAATTGCGCGGCATGCGCGAGGAACTGCGCCACCAGATGACGGCGGGCCTGCAGCGCGAATTCGATGCGCTGCGCAAGGATATCGACCGCGCCTTCCAGGCCAACGCCAGGTCCGGCACAGCGGGCAAGGGCAGTGCCGAACTCGGCGTCGAATTCGAACGGCTTTCCGGCGCCATCAAGTCGCTGTCGGAGAAAAGCGACGACAGAAGCGTCAACATGCTGCGGCTGGAACTCGAGCAGGTGAAGGCCGCGCTCGACACGCTGGCGCGCGAGGAGAGCGTGCAGAAGGTCGACCGCCGCTGGGACGATTTCGACCGCCGCTGGACGGCTTTCGAGGACCGCGTCGACGCCGACCAGCGCAAGCGCTCCGACGACCCCGCCCTTGCGGCCCTGACCGACCGGCTGGAGCAGATCAGCAACGCCGTCAACAATCTGCCTGAATCGCTGTCGCTGCGCTCGCTCGAGGAAAAGGTGCGCACGCTGGCCGGCGCCGTCGAACACTTCGCGGGCCAGCAGGACAATCGCGGCGGCGACACGCTTGCCATGATCGATGAGCGGCTGGACGAGATTTCCCGCGCCATCGTTGCCTCGACCGTCGCGGCACAGGCCAATTCCGTCGACCACGAAGCCTTCGACCGTATCGAGAAGCGCATCGACTCGCTCGCCCGGCAGATCGAGGAGGTGGCGCAGGATCGCCCCGGCAACGCGGTCATGGATCGCCTGAGCACCCTGTCGAGCCGCGTCGACGAACTCGCCGGCCGCGCTAATTTGCCCGAACAGGCGATGGAACGGCTGGCCAAGCAGATCACCCTCATCGCCGACAAGATCGACCAGGCGCCGGCCATGCCCGACGCCGACTACATCTTCCACGGGCTCGAGCAGCGCTTCGACGTGCTGTCCGGCATGATGGAACGCCGCCAGGGCGATGCCATCGAACAGGGCAACATGCTGTTTCGCGATCTCGAGCGCCGTCTCGACGAGGTTGCCGACCGGCTCGACCAGCGCCTCGCGCCGCAGATCGACAGCGCCGGCATCATGGAAGCCATCGACGCCCGCTTCACCGCACTCGCCACGCGCATGGAGAGCCGCGCCGCCGATCCCGCCGGCGAAGCGGCGATCCGTGGACTGGAAAGCCGGCTCGAGGACATTTCCAGCCGGCTCGACGCCTCGGCGGCCCAAGTGGCCGGCATCGATCCGGCGCTGATCCGCAGCCTGGAGGCACAGGTCGCCGGCCTGTCCGCCCATCTGTCCAGGCCCAGCACGCCGCTGCCGGAATTTGAGGACATCAGCCCGCGCCTCGACGAAATCGAGAAGGCGCTGGCCGGAACCCGCGATTCCATCCTCGGCGCGGCACGCGAAGCGGCCGAGAACGCGGTGCGTTCGCTGGCCGGGTCGAACGCCAATGCGTCGGCGGTTTCCGGACTCGCCCAGGACCTGAAAACGCTGGAAACGCTGACGCGGCGCTCCGACGAGCGCAATTCGCGAACTTTCGAGGCCATCCACGACACGCTGCTCAAGATCGTCGACAGACTGGGTTCGCTGGAAACCAACGAGCCGTCCGAAGCGGTGAGCGAGCTCCTGGCCACGCGCCAGGACGAGGCGGCCGGCAAGCGCCGCACACGAACCGCCAAGATGGCTGTCGAAGCGCCGTCGATGGATATCGACGAGCCGATGCCGCTGAGCGGCGACATGGCCGATCTCGATGCCCGCGCCGCCGCCATAATGCGTAACGAGGGCGCGCGTAGCGACCTGGGTACGCGTGGCGACCCGGGTACGCGTGGCGAGCTGGGCACGCGAACGCCGGCGGAAGCCGCAGCCGCCGCCGCTATGGCCGCACTCGGTTCCGACACCATCGCCGAGAAGGACCAGCCGGCAGGCCGCAAATCGATGTTCGGCGGGCTGGCCCGCGCCTTCAAGGGCAAGAAGGTGGCGGCGGACGTCCCGCCGCTGGCCGGTTCGCCGCCGAGCAGCGATATTCCGACGGTCGATCTTGACGAGCCGCTCGACCCGAAAGTGGCCAACCGCCCACTGGAGCCAGGCTCCGGCGCGCCCGACCTCAATGCCATCATGAAGCGGGTTCGCGACGAGCGCGGCCAGCCGGCAAAGCTTGGCGAAAGCGACGCCGCCAAATCGGATTTCATCGCAGCCGCGCGGCGCGCCGCGCAGGCCGCCGCCGCGGAGGCCGACGCCCTGAAGCGCCAGTCGACGGTGAAAGGCCCGGTGAAGGCGCTCAGGATCGGCGACCTGCTCAAGGCGCGGCGCAAGCCGATCCTGATGGCGGCGGCAGCGATCATGCTGGCGCTTGCCGGCCTGCAGCTCGGCAAGGCGTTCCTCTCTGATCCCGTTCAGGTGGCAAACAACGACGCCGCACCGGTCGTTGCCGCGCAGCCGGTGCAGACTGCATCCGTCGACACGGCGAGCCAGCCGAAGGCGGAAGCCCAGCCGGCAGCGACGGACGACGAGCCGGCCCGTGCCGTCAGGCAGGCCGAGCAATCCGCGCCCACGACCAAGGACGACATGGTGGCGCAGACCGCCATGGCGATGCCGTCGGACACGGACGCAATGGCGAATACGGCGCCGGTTGCAGAGCCCGCTGCTTCTGCCGCCTCTTCCGGCCCCATGGCTTCGGCCGCTCCAGCACCAGTTGCGCCTATCGCCGCGCCCCCTATGGATGCGACGGCTTCAGAGCCGGCCGCTGCTACCGGCGGTGCGCAAGCGACGGATACCGATACCCAGCCGGTCGCAGCCCCAACGGCGGCCAACGACGCCATCGCCAAGGACACGACCGGTGCCGTTGCACCGACGGCTGCCCCTGCGACAGCAGCCGCGGCCAAGTTCGACATTCCGGCCGATGCCGGCCCGGCCGCGCTGCGCGATGCCGCCGCTGGTGGCGACGCCAAGGCGCTGTTCGAGATCGGCTCGCGCTACGCGGAATCGCGCGGCGTCAAGGAAGACATGGCGGCGGCCGCCAAATGGTACGAGAAATCGGCGGAACTCGGTTTCGCCCCGGCCGAATACCGCATCGGCAATTTCTATGAGAAGGGCATCGGCGTCGCCCGCGACATCAAGAAGTCGAAGACCTGGTACCAACTGGCCGCCGAGCAGGGCAATGCCAGCGCCATGCACAATCTGGCCGTGCTGTTCGCCATGGCCACCGATGGCGTGACCGACAATGAATCGGCCGCGCACTGGTTCCAGGAGGCCGCCGATCTCGGCGTCAAGGACAGCCAGTTCAATCTCGGCATCCTGGCCGCCAAGGGCGTCGGCATGAAGCAGAACCTCGAGGAATCCTACAAATGGTTCGCTCTCGTCGCCAAGACCGGCGACAAGGACGCTGCCGCCAAGCGCGACGAGATCGCCAATGCGCTGCGGCCCGAACAGCTCGAGCGGGCACGCGCCGCGACCGAACTGTGGAAGGCCAAGCCGCTCAATGCGGCGACCAATTCGGCCGACATTCCCGAATCCTGGCAGGAAGGCACGCCGCAGACGACCGCCGGCATCGACATGAGGAAGGCGGTCAAGAACATCCAGCTCATCCTCAACAAGAACGGCTATGACGCCGGCGGCGCCGACGGCGTCATGGGCGAGAAGACCAAGACCGCGATCATCGCTTTCCAGACCGACAACAAGCTGCCGGCGACCGGCGCCGTCGATGAAAAACTGGTGCGGGCGCTGCTGGCGCGCAAATAACAGAGAAGCGTCGTTTCCACGACGCTCTTGCCACACATTTGCCTGTTAACTGATTGAGATATTTTTTGTTTCGACGCGGCGACGAGGTTTGACCTCGCCGCCGCGTCGGCGCAAGGAAAAATTGGCTTTTCGGTGCGAGACTGCCCAGAACGGCTGTATTCGCCGACAGGCAAACTGATCGAGACTGACGGGTGGGCATCTATCTCCCGATTGCGGAAATTTCCGTCAACGTCTTCGTGCTGCTGGCCATGGGCGCTGCGGTGGGCTTCCTGTCGGGCATGTTCGGCGTCGGCGGCGGGTTTCTCATCACGCCACTCCTGATCTTCTACAACATCCCTCCGGCGATCGCGGTCGCCACCGGCGCCAACCAGGTCATCGCCTCGTCCGTCTCGGGCGTGCTGTCGCACATGAAGCGGGGCACGCTCGACTTCAAGCTCGGCGGCGTGCTTCTGGCCGGCGGCATCATCGGCTCCACCGCCGGTATCTACGTGTTCGCCTTGCTGCGCCGACTTGGTCAGCTCGACCTGTTCATCTCGCTGCTCTATGTCGTGCTGCTCGGCACGGTCGGCGGGCTGATGCTGGTCGAAAGCATCAATGCGCTGCGCGCCACACGCAGCGGCGCCGCGCCGGTGCTGAAGAAATCCGGCCAGCACAACTGGATACACCGGCTGCCGCTGAAGATGCGCTTCAGGGCGTCGAAACTGTTCGTCAGCGTCATCCCGGTGCTCGGCCTTGGCGCCGGCATCGGCTTCCTGTCGTCGATCATGGGTGTCGGTGGCGGCTTCATCATGGTGCCGGCGCTGATCTATCTGCTCAAAGTGCCGACCAATGTCGTTATCGGCACCTCGCTGTTCCAGATCATCTTCACGTCCGCCTACACCACGCTGGTCCACGCCACCACGAACCAGACGGTCGACGTCGTGCTGGCCTTCCTGCTGATGGCGGGCGGCGTCGCCGGCGCGCAATACGGCGCCAAGGCCGGCCAGAGGCTGCGCGGCGAGCAGCTCAGGGCGCTGCTGGCCTTGCTGGTGCTGGCTGTGGCGATCAGGCTGGCCATCGATCTTTTCGTCACCCCGCCCAATCTCTATTCGCTGTCCAGCGCGGGCCTCAACTGATGGCGGGCCCGAAGGCATTCGCAGCCGCCATCCTCCTGTCACTGCTTACCGCCGCCGCGCCGGCGAAGGCACAGACGCCGCTGACGGAAGGCATCCAGATCGGTCTCTCCACCGACAATGTCTCGATCACCGCCGGTTTTTCCGGCGCCGACCTGACCATCTTCGGCTCGCTGGAAAATCCCGACCCGCTGGTCGCCCGCCAGGGCCGCTACGACGTCATCGTCGTGCTCGAAGGGCCACCCAAGCCGGTGGTGGTACGCCGCAAAGACCGGGTGCTCGGCGTCTGGGTCAATCTGGACTCCGAAACCTTCGAGAACGTGCCGGTCTCCTATTCGGTGGCGACGACGCGGCCGCTGCAGGACATCACCGAACCAAACAGCTACAAGCAACTGTCGCTCGGGGCCTCCAACCTCTACATGCAGCCCGCCGACGCCGGCGACGGCCCGGCAACGATCGAGGAATTCACCGCGGCGCTGCGCGAACGCAAGGGCGCGGCCGGCCTCTACAGCGAGAATGTCGGCGGCGTGCAGTTCCTGTCGCAGAACCTGTTCCGCGCCACCGTCAGGCTGGCACCGAATGTGCCGGTCGGAACCCATAAGGCCCGCGCCTTCCTGTTCAAGAGCGGCCTGTTCATCAAGGAGAGCTCAGCCCAGCTCGAAATCCGCAAGTCCGGCTTCGAACAGTCGATCTTCCGGGTCGCCCATGACTACTCCTTCCTCTACGGCGTCTTCGCCATATCGCTGGCCATGCTGACGGGCTGGCTCGGCAGGCTGATCTTCCGCAAGGATTGAGCGGCCAAAAGGGGTTTCCCTTTCCCGCGTCATGCTATAGACCGCACCTCCCCGCCCAACGGGCAAGCACGCACAATTCAATTCGGCAGAGCGGTCCGGTCGCCCGGAACCACAGCGCACGCTTCTCCCGCGAGCGCCGATCCGCTGTCTGCCGCCAATGACAGGAGGCTGCCTTGCGACCAGCATTCGCCGGTATCGACTTCGGCACTTCGAACTCCACGGTCGGCGTGGTCCGCAACGGGCAGCCCCACCTCGTCGCGCTCGAAGGCGGCCAGGTCACGCTGCCCAGCGCGGTGTTCTTCAATTTCGAGGACGGCCGCATCTGTTTTGGCCGCCAGGCCATCGCCAACTACACCGACAGCGTGGAAGGCCGGCTGATGCGCTCGCTGAAGAGCGTGCTGGGCAGCTCGCTGGCGCATGAGAAGACGCGCATCAAGGCGCGCTCGATCGGCTTCATGGAGATCATCGGCCTGTTCCTCGGGCATCTCAGAAAGAAGCTTGAAGAAGATGGCGGCGATCTGGTCGAGACCGTGGTGCTCGGCCGTCCGGTGCAGTTTGTCGATGACGACCCACAGGCCGACGCGAACGCGCAGAGCGACCTGGAAAAGGCCGCGCATGCCCAGGGCTTCAAGCACATCGCCTTCCAGTTCGAGCCGATTGCCGCGGCGCTCGACTACGAGCAGAGGGTGACGCGCGAGGAGCTGGCGCTGATCATCGACATGGGCGGCGGCACGTCCGACTTTTCAGTCGTGCGCGTCTCGCCTGAACGTGCCCGACTGCCGGACCGCAAGGACGATATCCTGGCCAGCCGGGGCGTCCATATCGGCGGTACGGATTTCGACCGGCTGCTCAGTATTGCCCATGTGATGCCGCAGCTCGGCTATTTGACCCAGACCAAGGACGGTAAGCGCAATCTGCCGGCCAGCTACTTCATCGATCTCGCGACATGGCAGCGCATCAACCTGGTCTACACCGCCAAGGCGATGACGCATCTGCGCCAGATCCGTTACGAGGCCGCCCGCGCCGACCTGATCGATCGCTTCATCCACATTGTCGAGCACCGCTATGGGCACGCTTTGGCGGCATTGGTGGAAAAAGCCAAGATAGAGTTGACCGACCTGTCATCGGCCGAAGTCGCGGTGAGGCTATCCGACGTGGAGTTCGCCGCCGAAATCGCGCGTGACGGGCTGGACGCCACCATCGCCCGGGACATCGGGCGGGTCACCGCAACGGTGGCTGAGACCATGCGGGACGCGCAGGTCAAGCCGTCCGACATCACCGCGGTGTTCCTGACCGGCGGCTCGACCGCGATCCCGCTGGCAAGACGCGAAATCCTGGCGCTGGTGCCGCAGGCTTCGGTCATCGACGGCGACATGTTCGGCTCGGTCGGGCTTGGCCTGGCACTGGATGCGCAACGGAAGTTCGGCTGATCAGGCTGAACCGCTTCGGGTCGTCTCGGCGCCGAGATGCGCCTTCAGCGCCATCTGGGCCAGGCTTGCCTGGCGGTCGCGGTGGGTGATCATGGCGAAGTCGCGTTTCGGCAGCTCGAGCGGCACGGACCGCAGGCTGCCTTCGGCGACGGCGCGTCCGACGACGAGCTCCGAAATGATGGTGGCGCCGGCACCCGCCTCGACCGCCTGGCGAACCGCCTCGTTGCTTGGCAGCACCAGGAACACCTGCAAATCGGCAAGCGAAATCCCCTCGCGCCGCGCCAGATCCTCCAGCACCTCGCGCGTGCCCGACCCACCCTCGCGGATGATCCAGCGCAGGCCCCTGATGTCGGGACGGCCCGGCGCGGTTTCGACGATTTCGGGATGTGACGCGGCAACCACCAGCATCAACCGGTCGGTGTCGACCTTGGCGCGGCGCAATATGTCGGATTCGGTACGCCCCTCGACCAGGCCGAGATCGGCGGCTCCATCCAGCACACTGGCCTCGACCTGCCTCGTGTTACCGATGCTGACGCTCAGCCGCACCGCGGGATAGGCCTCGTGAAAGGACGCCAGCCGGCGCGGCAGCCAGTAGCTGGCGATGGTCAGGCTGGCGGCGATGGAGAGGCTGCCGGCGACCGTCTGCGAGACATGTTCCAGCACATTGCGCGCGGCGGCGGCCCGCTCCAACACGGCCTTTGCCTCCGGCAGGAACCGGTGGCCGGTCTGGGCAAGCTCGATGTTGCGGCCGACGCGGTTGAACAGATGGACGCCGTGCTGCTCTTCAAGCGCGCGAATGGCGGCCGATGCCGCCGACTGGGAGATGCCCAGAAGCTCCGCCGCCTTGGTCATGTGGCCGCGTTCGGCGACGGCGACGAAAATGCGCAACTGATCCAGGGTCATGTCAGCATTAAGAACCAATATCGATCGAATTTACAAGAACAACTGATTAGACGGATCGATAGCTTCATTCTACATTTTCACGCGAAGTTAGAACAAATTCGCCAGAGAATGGCAGAGACTAAAATGATCGGGCGGTTCAAGTCCCTTCTCGCGCATTGGACCCGCGGCATCCGCAGACGGCTGGCCGGCGATCGCTATCACCCGGAAGAGCACTACATGCGCGGCCCCGGGCCGAAGACACGCGCCAAATCGGCCGGCCGCGCGGGCACATCCGGATCATGAGGCATCCAACGCCGCGCGGCGCGAATTCGGCACCATCGCAACGCCCGCTTGCCGACACGCGCGCGCCCGATGAAGGCGACGGCGTCGACACCTCGCCTGGCATTTCCGACAGCATCGCCAAGACGACCTGCTATATGTGCGCCTGCCGCTGCGGCATCGACGTGCACATCAAGGACGGCAAGGTCCGCTACATCAACGGCAACAAGGACCATCCGGTCAATCGCGGCGTGATCTGCGGCAAGGGCAGTTCCGGCATCATGCAGCATTACAGCCCCGCCCGGCTGAAGAAGCCGCTGCTGCGCACCGGCCCGCGCGGCTCCGGCGCGTTCCGCGAGATCGAGTGGGAGGAGGCTTTTTCGATCGCGACGCAGCGGCTCTCGGCGATCCGTCGCACCGATCCAAAAAAACTCGCCTTCTTCACTGGCCGCGACCAGTCGCAATCCTTGACCGGTTGGTGGGCGAGCCAGTTCGGCACGCCGAATTTCGCCGCCCATGGCGGCTTCTGTTCGGTCAACATGGCGGCCGGCGGGCTCTATTCGATCGGCGGCTCGTTCTGGGAGTTCGGCGAGCCCGACTGGGACAACACACGATATTTCATGCTGTTCGGCGTCGCCGAGGACCATGATTCCAACCCGATCAAGATCGGACTGGGCAAGCTCAAGGCGCGCGGCGCCAAGGTGGTGTCGATCAATCCCTGCCGGACCGGCTACAACGCGATTGCCGACGACTGGATCGGCATCCGACCAGGTACCGACGGCCTGTTCGTCTTCGCGCTCATCCACGAATTGCTGAAGGCCGGCCGTGTCGATCTCGATTATTTGCTCCGCTACACCAACGCCCATGTCCTCGTCGTGCAGGAGCCAGGCGCGTCCGACGATGGGCTGTTCGTCAGGGATGCCAACGGCAATCCACTGGCCTGGGACAGGGTGGAGAAAACCGCCATCAAGGCAACCGACCCAGAAGCGAAGCCGGCGCTGACCGGCAGCTTCGAAGTCGGCGGCCGCCGTTGCACGCCGGTGTTCCAGTTGATCGCCGACCGCTATCTCGATGACAGCTATGCGCCGGATGCGGTGGCGCAGCGCTGCGGCATTCCGGCCGATACGATCCGCCGGATCGCCGCCGAGCTTGCCCATGTCGCCTTCGAACAGACGATCGAACTGGCTATTGCATGGACCGACTGGGCCGGGCGCCGGCACGAGACGATCAAGGGCCGGCCGGTTTCGATGCATGCCATGCGCGGCATATCAGCCCATTCGAACGGCTTTCACTCTTGCCGCGCCATCCACCTGCTGCAAGTGCTTCTGGGCACGGTGGATGTTCCCGGCGGCTTTCGCTTCAAGCCGCCCTATCCCCGTTCGGCGCCGCCGGGGCCGAAACCCGCCGGCAAGACGGTCAAGCCGATGACGCCGCTGGACGGCATGCCGCTTGGTTTCGTCTGCGGGCCGGACGACCTGCTGGTCGACGAAGACGGCACGCCGACCCGCATCGACAAAGCCTATTCCTGGGACGCGCCGCTCGCCGCGCATGGGCTTATGCACACCGTCATCCGCAATGCCTGGGCCGGCGATCCCTATCCGATCGACACGCTGATGATGTACATGTCGAACATGGCCTGGAATTCCTCGATGAACACCGTCGAGACGATGCGTATGCTGACCGACCACGACGAGGCGGGCAACTACAAGATCCCCTTCATCATCTATTCCGACGCCTATTATTCCGAGACAGTGCCGTTTGCCGACCTCGTGCTGCCGGACACCACCTATCTCGAGCGCCATGATTGCATCAGCCTGCTCGACCGGCCGATCAGCCATGCCGACGGGCCGGGCGATGCCATCCGCCATCCCGTCGTCGAGCCTGATCGCGACGTCAGGCCGTTCCAGTCGGTGCTGATCGAGCTTGGCGCGCGGCTTGGCCTACCCGGTTTCGTCGGCGAGGACGGAGTGGCCAGATATGCCGATTATGCCGACTATATCGTCAACCACGAGCGCACACCGGGCATCGGACCGCTGGCCGGCTGGCGCGGCAAGGATGGGACATCGATCGGCAAGGGCGAGGTCAATCCGAACCAGTTGCAGCGCTACATCGACAATGGCGGCTTCTGGCATCACGACTTCGCCGACGACCAGCGCTACTACAAGATGGCCAACCGCTCCTATCTCGATTTCGCGGTGCAGATGGGTTTCATCCCGAAGGCCGAGCCGATCGTCTTCCAGCTCTATTGCGAGCCCCTGCAGCGCTTTCGGCTCGCCGCACGCGGCCATGGCCGTGTCCTGCCGCCGGAGGCCGAGCGGCAGCGCATCGAGACCTACATGGATCCGCTGCCGTTCTGGTACATGCCATTCGAGGAAGCGGCGGTCGACCTCGAAAAATACCCCCTGCACGCGCTGACGCAGCGGCCGATGCACATGTATCATTCCTGGGGTTCGCAGAATGCGTGGCTGCGGCAGATCACCAGCCAGAACCGGCTGTTCGTGCATCACCGGACCGGCGCCGGCCTCGGTCTCGTCGATGGCGACTGGGTGTGGATCGAGAGCATCAACGGCAAAGTGAAGGGGCAGATCAAGCTGGTCGACGGGGTGAATGAAAGCACGGTCTGGACCTGGAACGCGATCGGCAAAAGGCGCGGCAGCTGGGGGCTGAAAGATGATGCCGCCGAGAGCAATCGCGGCTTCCTGCTCAACCATATCATCGGCGACCAGACCTCAGCCGACGCGCAGGGCAAACGCTATTCGAATTCCGATCCCGTGACCGGCCAGGCGGCATGGTTCGATCTGCGCGTGCGCATTGTCAAATGCAGGGCGGAAGAGGCCGGGTTCACCGAGCCGCAATTCGAGCGTTTCAGCCAACCGCCGCATTTCGAGCCTTCGCCCGACACGCTCCGCTTCGGCGCCGAATTCCGCCAGGCAAGAGAGGCCGCCGAATGACCTGCCTCCCTACCCATACCGGCAAGAAACTCGGCCTGGTCATCGACCTCGACACCTGCGTCGGCTGCCAGGCCTGCGTCACCGCCTGCAAGGAATGGAACACCGGCGGTCACATGGCGCCGCTGACCGACATCGACCCCTATGGCGGCCATGTCGACGGCGTCTGGTTCAACCGCGTGCACAGTTACGAGCACACGACAGAGATGGGCGGGCGCACGGTGAACTTCCCGCGCTCCTGCCTGCATTGCGACACGCCGGCCTGCGTCACCGTCTGCCCGACCGGCGCTTCCTACAAGAGGGCCTCGGACGGCATCGTGCTGATCGACGAGGACAAGTGCATCGGCTGCAAATTGTGCAGCTGGGCCTGCCCCTATGGCGCGCGCGAATTCGACACCGATGTCGGCGTGATGAAGAAATGCACGCTATGCGTCGACCGCATCTACAACGACAACCTGGCCGAAGAAGACCGCGTGCCGGCCTGCGTCGCCGCCTGCCCGACCAGCGCGCGGCATTTCGGTGATCTCGGCGATCCCCAGTCCGCCGTCTCGCGACTGGTGGCGGAGCGCGGCGGCGTCGACCTGATGCCGGAACTCGGCTATCAACCGACCAACAAATATCTGCCGCCGCGCGCCCATACGCAGCGCGGCGCATCGGTGCCGGCGAAGGCGCTGGAGCCGGTGCGGGCCGAAGGCGGCTTCCTCGGCTGGGTCGATCGCATGCTTTCGAACTGACCATGCATCCAGCCTTCTCCGTCGTCTTCTTCACCACCGCCACAGGTGCCGGCTACGGCCTGCTGGCATTGCTCGGCGTGCTGGCTGGATTGCAGATCGTCCCGGCCGATTTCTGGCTCGGCTTCGTCGGCCTGGGCTTGGCGCTCGGCCTGATCGCGGCGGGACTGTTGTCCTCGACCGGCCATCTCGGCAGGCCCGAGCGCGCCTGGCGGGCGTTCTCGCAATGGCGCAGCTCCTGGCTGTCGCGCGAAGGCGTGTCGTCGGTCATCACCTTCATCCCGGCGGGACTGTTCGGGCTCGGCTGGGTGTTGTTGGGCCGCACTGGCGGCTGGGTGGCGATTGCCGGATTGCTGGCCGCCATCGGTGCAATCGTCACCGTCTGCACCACCGGGATGATCTACGCGTCGCTGAAACCGATCGCCCAATGGCACAACCGCTATACTTTGCCGGCCTATCTGATCTTCGCGGCCATGACCGGCAGCGTTCTGTTGAACGCGCTGCTGCAGGGGTTCGGCATCGGCTCGGTGGCCGTGCTGGCGTTGTCGCTGCTGGCCACTCTTGCCGGCTGGGGCTGGAAGCTCGCGACCTGGCGGCACAATGACCGTCTCGAAATCCCTACCACCGCCAACACCGCGACCGGTTTGGCCGGCGGCACGGTACGGTCGCTGGAATGGCCGCATACCGAGGAAAACTATCTGCTCAAGGAAATGGGCTTTCGCATCGCGCGCAAGCACGGTGCGAAGCTGCGCATGCTCACACAGGGATTGGCCTTCGCCCTGCCCGTTCTGCTGCTCGCGGCCACTTTCGCCTTGCCGTGGCCCTTTGGGGCGATCCCGTCGGTGCTCGCTGCGATCGTCCAATTCGCCGGGATGCTGGTCGAGCGCTGGCTTTTCTTCGCCGAGGCAAAGCACACGGTCACCCTATATTACGGCAGATAGGGCTGCTCAGCCTGGCCGCAGCATCGAGCGGGAGATGGCGAAGATGCGGTCGCTGCCAAGCATGTAGGCCATCAGCGATTCCAGGCGAAACAGCCCGGCATAGGCGCGATCGAGCACGTTGAGCGAACCGGTATAGGCGCCGAAGGCCGGCATGATCATGCGGCCGCCATCGCCGGCAAAACAGCGCCGCCGCACCGAACGGCCGCGCTGGACGATGCGCGCGCAGGGATGCAGGTGGCCCGCGATCTCGCCCTCGACGCGCACTTTCGACGGCTCATGCCGGAACAGCAGCGAGCCTATGGCCAATTCCCGCACCGTTTCACCGGGCAGATCGGCCGGCGCTTCCGGATCGTGATTGCCGGCGACCCAGAACCAGCCACGGCCTGCCATCAGCGCTTCCAGCCGCTCGCGAAAACTCGCATGCATGCGCTCGGCACCGCCGCCATCGTGAAAGGAGTCGCCCAGGCTGATGACGATCGACGGCTGGTAGTCGGATATGACGGCCTGCAGTCTGAGCAAGGTCGCGCCGGTGTCATAGGGCGGGATCAGCGTGCCGCGCCTTGCCAGCGAAGAGCCTTTTTCCAGATGCAGGTCGGAGACCGCCAACAGCCTGAGCTCGGGAAAATAGAGCACGCCGCGCGGATCGCAGACCGCACGTTCGCCGGCGATGCCTATCATGTCGGCCTCGGCGATCAGCGTCGTGCGCGCCAGCGAAAAATTCATGCCTCGCTCATTTCCGGCCCCATGGCCTCCTCGACCAAAGTCGCCGCATCCATCAGCAGTGTTTCATCGGCTTCGCCGTTCACCGGCATCTTGCCGATCTCGAGCATGATCGGCACGGCCAGTGGCGAAATCTGCTCGAGATTCTTATGCATGATTCGACCCTGGACGCGCGAGAGCATGTCGGCAAGTCTGCTGACATCGAGCAGGCCGGCCGCCGCATCCGCACGCGTCGCCTGCAGCAGAATATGGTCCGGCTCATGGCTGCGCAGCACATCGTAGATCAGGTCGGTCGACACGGTGACCTGACGGCCGCTCTTCTCCTGGCCCGGATGGCGCTTCTCGATCAGCCCCGAAATCAGCGCGCAATTGCGGAAGGTGCGCTTGAGAAGCCAGCTGTCGGCCAGCCAGGCTTCGAGGTCGTCGCCCAGCATGTCCTCGTCGAACAATGCGCCGAGAGACGGTTTCCTGGCTTTGAACATCGCGCCCATGTCGCCCAGCGACCATATGGCAAGGGCGTAATCGGTGGCGACAAAGCCGAGCGGCCTGGCGCCGGCCCTGTCGAGGCGCCGGGTAAGCAGCATGCCGAGCGTCTGGTGGGCCAGCCTGCCTTCAAAGGGATAAGCGACCAGATAATAGCGGTTGCCGCGTGGAAAGGTCTCGATCAGCAGGTCATCGCGTTTGGGCAGAACCGATTTGTCGGCCTGGAATCGCAGCCAGTCGGCCACCTGCTCCGGCAGCTTCTTCCAGCGCCGCGGATCGTCCAGCATGATGCGGACCTGCTCGGCAAGGTAGGTCGAAAGCGGGAACTTGCCGCCGCCATAATAGGGCACCTTGGCGTCGCTGCCGGGCGCGTTCGACACGAAGCATTCGTTCTCGCGTATGCCCTCGAAACGCAGCACCTTGCCGGCGAACATGAAGGTGTCGCCATGCGTCAGCGTTTCGAGGAAGGCCTCCTCGATCTTGCCGAGAACGGCGCCGCCGCGTGTAGCCGAGCCTTTGCTGCCTGCTTTGACGTAACGCACGTTGAGCGCCGGCACTTCGATGATGGTGCCGACATTCAGCCGGTATTGCTGAGCCACGCGCGGGTTGGAGACGCGCCACAACCCGTCTTTGTTCAGGCGGATACGAGCATAGCGCTCGTAATTCTTCAGCGCATAGCCGCCGGTGGCGACGAAATCGATGACGCGGTCGAAGGTAATCCTATCGAGGCTGGTGTAGGGTGCCGCCGTTCGTACTTCCTCGTAGAGATCGTCGGCACGGAACGATGCGCCGCAGGCGCAGCCGAGCACATGTTGCGCCAGCACATCGAGGCCGCCATCGACCAGCGGCGGCGTGTCCTGCGCGCCAAGATAATTTGCGTCGAGCGCTGCTCGGCATTCGAGCACCTCGAAGCGATTGGCCGGGATCAGGATCGCCTTGGATGGCTCATCCATGCGGTGGTTGGCACGGCCAATGCGCTGCGCCAGCCGGCTGGCGCCCTTCGGTGCGCCGACATGCACAACCAGGTCGACATCGCCCCAGTCGATGCCGAGGTCGAGGGTCGACGTGGCGACGATGGCGCGCAGCGCGTTGTCGCCCATCGCCTTCTCGACGCGCCGCCGCTGGGCGACGTCGAGCGATCCGTGATGCAGCGCGATCGGCAACGTGTCCTCGTTGACCCGCCACAACTCCTGGAAAAGCAGCTCTGCCTGGCTGCGGGTGTTGACGAACAGCAGGGTCGTCCTGTGGCGCTTGATCTCGCGGTAGATCTCCGGCGTGGCATAGCGCGCCGAATGCCCCGCCCACGGTACGTGCGCCTCCGAATCGAGGATGGAAATTTCGGGCTTCGCACCGCCGGTGACGACGATCAATTCGGCCATGTCGCCCGGTGGATTCTGGCTGACCAGCCAGCGCCGCAATTCGTCGGGCTCGGCCACCGTTGCCGACAGACCGATCGTCTGCAGGCCGGGCACGAAGCTGCGCAGCCGCGCCAAGCCGAGCGCCAAGAGATGTCCGCGCTTGGACGTCACCAGCGAATGCAATTCGTCGAGCACGACGTAGCGCAAATCCGCGAAGAAGCGCTTTGCATCACCTGCCGCGATCAGCAGCGCCAGTTGCTCGGGCGTGGTCAGCAATATATCCGGCGGCGCCAGCTTCTGGCGCTGGCGCTTGTGGGAAGGCGTGTCGCCGGTGCGCGTCTCGATGCTGATCGGCAGACCGATCTCCTCGACCGGCTTGCCGAGATTGCGCTCGATGTCGACGGCCAGCGCCTTGAGCGGCGAGATGTAGAGCGTGTGGATGCCGCGATGCGCCTGCCCCGGCTTTCGCCTTGGCCTGACGGCGAGTTCAGTGAGCGAGGGCAGGAAACCGGCCAGCGTCTTGCCGGCCCCGGTCGGCGCGATCAACAGTACCGATTGGCCGCTTTGAGCCTTCGCCAGCAATTCGATCTGATGGGCGCGCGGCGACCAGCCTTTCTCGCCGAACCATCGGAGGAATGGCTCGGGCAGGGCAATGGCGGCATTCTGCTCGGCAAGGCGCGGCTCAACTGTCACGCGCCAGAGGTAGCGCGGCTACGGGCGATCGCCAAGGAAAATCGGAACAAAAGGGGATCGTAGCGTTCCTCGCCCCGTTTACGAGAGGAGGAAGAAGCTCACGGCCTTCGAAACCCGGTCGGGCCGCCATAGAGGTAGCCGATGCGGGCGATGGCGTCCTTCAGCCCTTCGCGCGAGACCAGCATGGTGTGGCCGTTGGCGTGGATCATGGTCTCGGCATCGGTCATGACAGCGACATGGCCTTTCCAGAAGACGAGGTCGCCCCGGCGCAATCCGGCATAATCCGGACCCGGTTCGAGCGGCTCGCCAATGCTTGCCGCCTGCATGTCGGAATCGCGCAGCACGTTTTTGCCCGCCATGCGCATCGCAAGTTGCACCAGGCCGGAACAGTCGATGCCGAAGCCGGACGCGCCGCCCCACAGATAGGGCGTGCCTAGAAACGTCTCGGCAACCGCGGCATAGTCGGCGGCAATTTCTGCGATTGGCCTGAGGTGACCCGCGATGATCGCTTCGCCCGACGGCAGGACGGCGTAGTGTGTGCCGCGCGTCTCGGCGGCTCCCCTCACCGTCACCGTCGACCCCATCGACAGCTGTCCCGCGATCGGAAAGCGCAGATCCGGACCGGGATAGAGAAAGGTGCGGGGCACCGAGACGATATGGGTAGGCGCGTGTTCCCGTCCGCCCAGGTCGGTTGCGGCGACGTAGCCGACATAGCCGTCGCGTTCGGCCTGGATCCAGGCCCAGCCTTCGGCATCCTCGAAAACCAGCACATCGTCGCCGAACAGGGCTTGCGTGTTGATGCCGGCATCCGCGCGCGGTGCCTTGCAGATGTCTGCCACCGAAGCCGAAATCCGCGCCGGCCGGCCGGCGACAAAACGCTCGGCGGAAACCTCGCCTTTCAGCCTTGCGTCGGCAAGGTCGGAACGGAAGGCGTGGAGACGGGCATCGTGAGCAGTCAAAATCGGCAACCCTGTTGTATGGGCAAGATGGTCAGATGGGCAGTTCAAGCGCCCTGGCGATGATACCATCGCCGAAGCGCTCGACAAAGAGCGCGCCCTCGACCGTGCGCTTGATCAGCACGTTGCGCTTGTCGAGTTCGTCGCGATGGCGCGACACCAGCTTCAGCGCGCCCATCGTGTCGAGCGCGCGGGTGATCACCGGCTTGGTGACGTTGAGGCGGGCGGCCAGCCCGCGCACCGTGTGCGGCGGCGGATCGAGATAGATGGTGAACAGGATCGCCGTCTGGCGCATGGTCAGGTCGGGCGCATCGTCGCGCACCTGCGACAACATGACTTGCTGCCACAGTCGCAAAGCCTGGCTCGGGCGCATCGCAATCGACATCGCGCCAGCATGACGGCAAATTGTTTCGGTTCCGTTTCAGTTTTAGCGATTTGCCGGCGCTGCCACCCCATCAGCCAAAGCGTGTCGAGATGATCCGCTCCAGCGCGCGAATGCCTTGCGCCTCGCCACCGGCGGGCCCATGCGGGCGATCGGCGGGGTTCCAGGCAAAGATGTCGAAATGCGCCCAGCTCGCCGTCTTGTCGACAAAGCGCTTGAGGAACAGCGCCGCCGTGATCGAACCGGCGAAACCGTCGGTGGTGACATTGTTGACGTCGGCGATCTTCGACGACAGCTTAGCATCGTAGGGCCGCCACAGCGGCAACCGCCACAGCGGATCCTCGACCGCCAGCGATGCAGCGGCGAGGTCAGAGGCCAGCGCCTCGTCGCCGGTATAGAAAGGCGGCAGATCAGGGCCAAGCGCGACACGGGCCGCTCCGGTCAGCGTCGCCATGTCGACCAGCAGCTGCGGCTCCTCGTCATCGGCCAACGCCAGCGCGTCGCCGAGCACGAGCCTGCCTTCGGCGTCCGTGTTGCCGATCTCGACAGTGATGCCCTTGCGGCTCGCCAGCACGTCGCCGGGTCGAAAAGCGTTGCCGGCAATCGAGTTCTCGACCGCGGGGATCAGCACGCGCAGTCGCACCTTCAACCCGGCGGCCATGATCATCGAGGCCAAGCCAAGCACATTGGCGGCGCCGCCCATGTCCTTCTTCATCAACAGCATGCCGGATGACGGCTTGATGTCGAGACCGCCTGTGTCGAAGCAGACGCCCTTGCCGACCAGCGTCACCTTCGGCGCGCCCGGTTGCCCCCAGATCATGTCGATCAGACGCGGCGCACCTGATGAAGCGCGGCCGACGGCGTGGATCATCGGGAAGTTCTGGGTCAGCAACTCGTCGCCCTTGATGACGGAGACTTCGGCCTTGTGAGCCGCGGCCAGGGTGCGCACCGCCTTCTCCAGATCATCCGGCCCCATGTCGCTGGTCGGTGTGTTGACCAGATCGCGGGCCAGGAAGACGCCATCGGCGATGCGGCGAACGCGCGCCGCGTCGACGCCGGCCGGCACGTCGAAACGCAGCGCCTTGCCTGGCTTCTTGCCGTAACGGGTGAAGACATAGCCGCCGAGCGCCAGCGCGATTGCCGCGAGTTCCGGCTCGGCAGGAAGGGAGGCGAAATGCCAGTCGCCTTCCGGCAGGGTTTTCGACAGTGCACCGAGCGCGAGTGAATCTTCCCCGTCGCCGGTGCCGAACAGGGCGCCGGCAAGTGCGCCGTTCTCGCCGGGCACGGCCAGCGTCCTGCCTGCCTCGCCGGAAAAGCCGTTGGCCCTGGCCCATGCGACAGCAGATGGCGCAAGGCCCGCGGCCTCCAGGCCGTCACGGGCCACCAGATGCACCGGCAGCGCACCTTGCAATTTCGTCTCGACGAGTTCGACAGGCATTCGATGTTCTCTCCTGCCGACCCTTCGCGAGTCGGCGTTTCTTAACTCTCCGTTAGGGTTAACAGAATATTTCTGCGGGAGGGAAGATGGCCACGCAATGGCCGCGCATGAATGGAGGCTTAGGTGTCGATGCCGACCAACCGCACAATGAATGCCAGAGGAAAACGGCTCGCCACCACCGCCCTCATGCTGGCGCTCGCGGCGGGCGTCGCCGGATGCGGAACCAGCAGGATGACTACCGGCTCGATCGCTCGTACCAGCGGCAAGCCGCTGGAGAGCATGTCGGCGGGAGAAGTGCACAATGCCACGGCCGCCCTCGGCCAGTCCTACTCCAGGAATCCCAACGACAAGCGCATCGCAACCAACTTCGCGGCCGCGCTGCAGATGGACGGCGATGCCGACCAGTCGCTTGCCGTGATGCGCAAACTGGCGATCGCCTATCCCAAGGATCGCGACGTGCTCGCCGCCTATGGCAAGGCGCTGGCCGCCAATGGCCAGTTCGAGGCGGCGCTCGACGCCGTGCGCCGCGCACAGACACCGGAATATCCCGACTGGAAGCTGGTGTCGGCGGAAGCGGCGATCCTTGATCAGCTCGGTCAGAAGGACGATGCGCGCCAGCTTTACCGAAAGGCGCTCGAACTCAAGCCGAACGAGCCCTCGGTTCTCTCCAATCTCGGCATGTCCTATGTGCTGGAGGGGGATCTGCGCACCGCGGAAACCTATATGCGTTCGGCCGCCCAGCAGCCCAACGCCGATAGCCGCGTGCGCCAGAACCTGGCGCTGGTCGTCGGCCTGCAGGGCCGCTTCGACGAAGCCGAGAAGATCGCCTCGCAGGAGCTCTCGCCCGAGCAGGCACAGGCCAATGTCGCTTATCTCAGGCAGATGCTTGCGCAACAGAATGCCTGGAGGCAGCTCAAGGATCAGGACAAGCCGAAGACGGCAACCAACTGACGCGACGATCTACAAAGGCCCCAATTGAACGAAGAAGCCGCGCTGAGTTCAGCGCGGCTTCTTCGTTTGTCTCCATGTGCCTCGCCGCTACTTGGTCGACGATGACGGATGATCGGTGCCGAAGATGCCGCGCTGGCTGACCTGGATGCCGGCCGGACCCAGGATGATGGCGAAAAGCACCGGCAGGAAGAACAGGATCATCGGCACGGTGAGCTTGGGCGGCAAGGCGGCGGCCTTCTTCTCGGCGGCATTCATGCGCTGGTCCCGGCTTTCGGCGGCAAGCACGCGCAATGCGTGCGCCACCGGGGTGCCGTAGCGTTCGGCCTGGACGAGCGCCTGCGACACCGATTTGACCGATTCCAGACCGGTACGGTTCGCAAGATTCTCATAGGCCTGCTTGCGTTCCTGCAGATAGGAGAGCTCGGCGTTGGTCAGGATGAATTCTTCCGCCAGAGCCACCGACTGCGCGCCGATCTCGTCGGCGACCTTGCGGAGCGCGGCTTCCACCGACATGCCCGACTCCACGCAGATCAGCATCAGGTCCAGCGCATCCGGCCACGCCATCTGGATCGACTGCTTGCGCTTGGTGGCGCGATTGTTGACATAGACGACCGGCGCGTAGAACCCGCCATAGGCGACCAGGATGCAGACGAACAGCCGGATGACCAGGGGTTTGTCGGGCAATCCTCCGAGCACGAATATGTAGACCAGCCCCAGCGCGAAGCCGACAAAAGGCAACACGAGGCGGAAAAAGAGAAACCGCGTCAGCGGGTTCTGTCCGCGAAAGCCGGCGACCTTGAGCTTCTGCAAGGTGCTCTCGTCGGCCAGTGCGCGCCGCAGGTCGAGCCGATCGACAATGTTGCGCATGCCGACCGACTGTTGCTCGCGCAGGCCCTTGCGGCGGCGATCGGCCTCGCTCGCGAGCCGCGCGCGCTGCTTGGCGCGAAGCTCATCGCGCTCCAGCGCGACCGACTTCATGCGCGACTTGAGCTGGTTTCCGCCGAATGCCGGCAGCAATGTAAAGACCGTCGCGAACACGGCGATGGCGACCAGCAGCGCGATCAGCAGGCTGGGATCCGTCAATGATTTGATGACTTGGTCGGTCATGCCGCGGCCCTAGACTTCAAAGTTCATCATCTTGCGCATGACCAGGATGCCGATCGACATCCATACAGCGGCACAGCCCAGTATCAGATTGCCAACGCTGGTGTTGAACAGCGGCATCAGATAGTCGGGGCTGGAAAGATAGACGAGAAAGGCAACGATGAAGGGCAGCGCGCCGATGATGGCGGCGGACGCCTTCGCCTCCATGGACAGCGCCTGCACCTTGGCTTTCATCTTCTTGCGATCACGAAGCACGCGTGAAAGGTTGCCCAGCGCCTCGGACAGATTGCCGCCGGCCTGCGACTGGATCTGGATGACGATGCCAAAGAAACTCGCCTCGGTGCACGGCATGGTTTCGGGCATGCGCAAGGTCGCATCGGGGATCGACAGGCCCATCTGCTGCGAATCGACGATGCGGCGAAACTCCATCTTCACCGGCTCGGGGGATTCGTTGGCGATGAGGCGTACGGCATCGTTCAGCGGCAGGCCGGACTTGACCGCGCGCACGATGATGTCGAGCGCGTTTGGAAATTCGTTGAGGAATGCCTTGACCCGGCGCGCGCGGCGAAACGATACGAACCAGCGCGGCAGGCCGAGCGCGCCAGCCAACAACACACCGGGCAAGACAAGCATCGGCGCACCGGCCACGAACGCGACCACCGTCAGCGCGAGACCGCATATGGCGGAATAGATGTAGAAACGCTCGATTGAGACCTTCATCCCGGCCTGCCGGAGTTGCGCCTTCAGCGGCGGCTTCTTGATGGCGCTGTCCTTGGTCTTCTGCTTTTCGTCGAGTTCCTTCAGCGAATCCTGCACGGATTTCCGGCGCTTGGCTGCATCCGTCGCGCGGTCGCGGGTGGCCTTGACGACGGACCGGTCCGTCTCGGCGGCCTTGATCGTCTCCAGCCGCTTGCCAGCCTGTTTCTCGTTGCTGATCTGGTTGAACAGGAATGCATAGGCGACCGCGCCGGCGCTGAAGCCGGCGAGCACGACAAACGCCAATACGGTGCCGTCAATTCCAAACATCGACCAGAACCCTCAACGCCGCGTCAGTCAGCGCGTTTCTCCATAGCCTCGAGCGCAACGGCGAGGCGCTGCTCCTCGCCGTAGTAGCGAGCCCGATCCCAAAAATGCGGGCGGCCGATGCCGGTCGAGACATGCTCGCCCAGCAGCCTGCCGTTGGCGTCCTCGCCCTTGATGTTGTAGAGGACGATGTCCTGCGTGATGATGACGTCGCCTTCCATCCCGATCACCTCGGTGATGTGAGTGATACGACGCGATCCGTCGCGCAGGCGCGCCGCCTGGATGATCACATCGATGGAACCGACGACGATTTCACGCACGGTTTTCTGCGGCAGCGAATAACCGCCCATGGCGATCATGGATTCGATACGGTTCAGGCATTCGCGCGGGCTGTTCGAGTGGATCGTTCCCATCGAACCGTCATGGCCGGTGTTCATCGCCTGCAGAAGATCGAACACTTCGGGTCCGCGCACCTCGCCGACGATGATGCGCTCGGGCCGCATGCGCAGGCAGTTCTTGACCAGGTCGCGCATCGTCACTTCGCCTTCGCCTTCGAGGTTGGGCGGTCGGGTTTCCAGACGCACGACATGTGGCTGCTGCAGTTGCAGTTCGGCCGAGTCCTCGCAGGTGATGACGCGCTCGTCGCGGTCGATGTAGTTGGTGAGGCAGTTGAGCAGTGTCGTCTTGCCGGAACCGGTGCCGCCCGAGATGACGATGTTGCAGCGAACACGACCGATGATCTTGAGGACTTCGGCGCCCTGCGGCGAGATGGCCCCGAACTTGACCAGCTGATCGAGCGTCAGCTTGTCCTTCTTGAATTTGCGGATGGTGAGCGCGGTGCCGTCGATGGCGAGGGGCGGAGCGATGACGTTGACGCGGGAGCCGTCGGGAAGGCGGGCGTCGCAGATCGGGCTGGATTCATCGACACGGCGACCGACCTGACTGACGATGCGCTGGCAGATGTTGAGAAGCTGCTGGTTGTCACGAAAGCGAATGCCGGTCTGCTCGACCTTGCCATTGACTTCGATGTAGACGTTCTTGGAGCCGTTGACCATGATGTCGGCGATGTCGTCGCGGGCGAGCAATGGTTCGAGCGGCCCATAACCAAGCACGTCGTTGCAGATGTCCTCGAGCAATTCCTCCTGCTCGGCGATCGACATTGCGAAATTCTTGATCGCGATGATGTCGTTGACGATGTCGCGGATTTCCTCGCGCGCGGTCTCCGGGTCGAGCTTGGCCAGCTGCGACAGGTCGATCGTGTCGATGAGCGCCGAGAAGACCTGGCTCTTGGTGTCGTAATAGGTTTCGCTCTTTTCGCGTTGGGGGCGCCTCGCCTCCGGCGCGATGGGCGGCGCCTCGACGGCGCGGCGAGCCGGCGGCGCCACAGGCGCGCTTGGCTGCAGCGGTGCCGCGGGCCGGGCAAGAACCGCCGTATCCGCCGAACCCGCTGGCGGCGGCGCGGCCGGCGCCGGTGCTGGCTGGCGGAATTCCGGTGTGAACCGGTTGCCGTCGTCGTTGCCTCTTTTACCGAACATGATCGACTACCGGTTCCAAAAGCGTCACTTCTTGTTGCGCGAGAGCTTGCCGAGCAGACTGCCCAGGCCGGCCTTCTTTTTCGTGCGGATTTCGCTTCGCCCAGTCAGCACGTGGGCAATCTCGTTGATGATCGCGACAACCGGGTTCTTGGCATCCATCTCGCCGAGCATCCGCCCATTATTGGCGGCATTGCCGAACAGCAATGGATCGAAGCCGATGACCGACATCGGCGTCAGGCCGAGCGGCTCGGCGAAATCGGACGGCGAAATTTCCGGCCGCTTGGGAACGCCGGCCTGGTTGATGATCAGCTTCGGCGGCGGGTCGTTGGGGCGAAGCCGCTTGAGCATGTCGACCATGTTCTTGGTGTTGCGCAGATTGGCCAGTTCCGGGGTCGCCGTGATGACGATCTCGTCGGCCTTGACCAGCGTGTTCTTGGCCCAGCCCGTCCAGACATGGGGGACGTCCAGGACCAGGAGCGGCACGCTGCGCTGCGCGGTATCGACAAGCTGAGCAAAGGCGTCGGGATCGAAGTCGTAGACGCGTTCCAGCGTCGAGGGCGCGGCGAGCAACGACAAATGCTCGGCGCACTGCGTCAGCAGCCGGTCGAGATAGACTTCGTCGACGCGCTCGGGCGAGAACACCGCTTCGGCGATGCCCTGGGCCGGATCCTGGTCGAAATTGATGTTGGCCGTGCCGAAGGCGAGATCGAGGTCGGCGACGACGACCTCGGATTTGAACAGGGAGGACATCGCCCAGGCGACATTGTGGGCGATGGTGGAAGAGCCGACACCGCCCTTGGCGCCGACAAAGGCGATCGAACGGCCGATGGGTTCAGCCTCCGGATCGACGAAAATCGACGACACGACACTAACGATGTCAGCCATCGAAACGGGCGCGATGACATATTCGGAGATGCCGGAGCGGATGAGCTCGCGATAGAGACCGACATCATTGTAATGGCCGATCACCACCACTTTCGAGGATGGATCGCAGTATTCAGAGAGCTGGGCGAGCTGCTCCAGCAATTGCTTGGGTTCGCTGCGTGACTCCAGCAGGATCAGGTTCGGGGTCGGCGCCGATTGATAGAACTCGATCGCCGTGGGAATGCCGCCCATATGGACTTTGAGATGCGCCTTGGTCATACGGCGGTCCTCGCCGGCGCGCTCGACCGGATTGGCGACGCCCTCGGTCTCGCAGAATGCCTGGATCGAGATGCGCGGAACCGGCCGCAACGCCTGCATCGCGGCGATGTCCTGCGGCGATGTATCACCGCCGTCCACGGTGGCGTCATAGGCAAGATTGCTCATGGTCATGCTCTTTTCCGTGGCTTCTCTTCCTCGAGGGCTCGGCTCAGTACGTCACTTCCGAATTGCCGAGGAATTCATCCGAAATGCCTCTTGCACGATAGACATCGATCACCTTGCCGCGGTTTTCAGCGTCGATGGTGGTCTGCTTGCGCGGCCCGAGCAGATCGGCCGGGTTGGCCATCTGGGCAGCGAGATTGTTTTGATAGGAGCAGCCGAAGTCGGCATAATGCTTGTTTTCCGACGTCTCGAGCACATCGTCGGGCCATCGTCCGCATTTGTCGGTCTGCGCCCTCACCGCGATATAGGAGACGCGAACCGGAGCGGATGTCTCACTCGAGCCGGCCTGGTAGGAGACCACGACGATTCGGTTGCGCTTGATACCGCTGGCGACCGCGAGCCTGGCGAAATCACGGCCGGCCGCCGTCGCGGCGACCTCGTTGGCCGATCCGCTCGGAATCTGGATGGTCAATGTCGGAGCGGCACTCTTGTCATAGCCATCGAGGAAACCGAGCAGCGTGTCGCGCTGCGAACCGGTCATGCCGCGGTCGCCGGCGCCGACAGGCAGGTCGATCTTCTGGTTCTTCTCGGCGATGACGATCGGATGATTGGTGCGATAGTCGTCCGGAACGGCGCCGACGGTGATGCTGTCGCGCTGGGCGCACCCGGCCAGCAGAGCGGCGGTCATCGCCACCGCCAGAACCGGCAGCACCCGCAGGCCGGTCCGCGAACGGCAGGCGCGCATCGTCGTGGCGATGGTCCTTGTCTTCAACGCTGACTGAGACATGTCCGCTTCCCCATTCACTTGTAGATGTAGCCGACAACGCCGTGGTAACGGCCGTTGGGCTTGTCTGTCTGCATGGTGCCGTAGACGCGATTGACCTTGCCAAGAAAATTGGCGGCGCCGTCGCTGGCAGGGTTGAAATTGTCGTCCGGCTTGGCGAGATCGTTGCGCGCCACTGGCTTGGTGAGATAGGGCGTGATGAAAATCACCAGCTCGGTCTCGTTGCGCACGAAGTCTCTACTGCGGAACAAGGTGCCAAGGACCGGGATCTTGGTGAGACCTGGCAGTCCGGAGACCGCTTGACGCACGTCGTCGCGGACCAGACCCGCAATCATCATGGAGCCGCCGGAAGGCAATTCGACCGTGGTGTCGGCAAGGCGCTTACGGATAGACAGCAGTGTGGTGCCAGGTAAGGACCCCCCCGCTTCCAAGGTCGTGCCACCTTCCGTGGTCGGCTCCGAAACGGCCGTCCTGACCTTGAGACTGATACGCCCAGCCGACAGCACGACCGGTTGGAACTCGAGGCCAATACCGTATTCAATCTGCTGGTTGGTGTATGTCACCTGGCCGGTCTGGTTGTCCGTGGAGACGTTGCTTGTGCGCCCGGTAATGATATTGAACTCACCGCCGACCTTGAATGTCGCCTTCTCACCCGAGACAGCCGTCAGTGTCGGTTCAGCCAGGGTTTTCATGACTCCCGACTGTTCCATCGCATTTATGTAAGCCTGAAAGGGTGAGGTTGCGCTTCCAAGGCTAAAGCCTGAATTCTGCGATAGTGGTTTGCCCAAGCCGTAATTCGGCGAGCTTAGCGCGTTCCAGCTGATACCGTTGCTGTTGCCGCTGCCAACCATGTTGACACCAAGCTGCTTCATCACAGAGCGACTGACTTCAGCGACGGTCACCTTGAGCGTGACCTGGTCGTCGCCGATGATCTGCAGAAGATTGACGATCTTCGAGACCCGTCGTTCCTGGTCGGGGTTGTTGATGTCGACGCCGCTCTGGGCCGAGCCGCCGGCCGCGGTCTGCGAATACTGTCCGGTCGTTGCTTCACCGCCGGAGACGAAGATCGTCGCCAGGTCGACCGCCCGCTTCGCGTCCAGCGGCGTATCGACCATTCCGGTCAAGACGACGTTGTCGTTCAGCAGTTCCACCTTGACGTCCGAGGTCGGGAGGAAACGCTTGATATAGTCCTCCAGGCCGGCGACGTCGCGTTCGACTGCCAGGTCCAGGCTGGCGATCTGCTCGCCGTTCGGACCGAAGACGAAAATGTTGGTCTCTCCGACCGATTTGCCGAACAGATAGATACGCCTTGCGGTGCGCGTCACCGCATCGGCAACGGTCGGGTTGGCGACGAGAATGTCGTAGGCATCGCTCGGCAGGTCGATGACCACCGATTTGTTGAGGCCGAGCTTGACGCGCTGCGTGGCTGTCGTGGCCGACACCTGCGTGCTCTTCGCCTCGACGACGCCCTGCACATTCGTTCCCACGAGCAGCAGGCCGAATGCCGCGGCTGCGATTGCCGGCAGTTTACCGCTTAGCCTCATTTCCTTGCCCCTACTTCGGAGACTTCGCCCGACTTGATCAGTCTCACCGTTCCCTTGCGGCCATTGCCGGAAACGAGATAGTCGGCCTCGCCCACATTCTTTTCCTGGGTGTCCGCGACCGCGCGCAAGGCCAGCGTCAGGCGATCCGCCATCTGCTGGGCGACGGTGATGATCTCCGCCTGCTTGGGCGTCAGCTCCAGCGTGGCGGTCTGGCCCACCCTGGTCTTCTTGCCCTCCTCGTCTTCCTGGATCGTCTGGTCGATCGCCAGGACGCGGATGTTCTTGAGGATGGTTTCGGTGTTGAAGCCGGTGCTGCCGCTGTTGGCATCCGCCCTGCGGGTCATGATGACGTCGACGAAATCGTTGGGAAGGATGAAGCCGCCGGCCGAAGTGTCGGCCGAGATGGTCGTGGCGACCGCCCGCATCCCGGAGGGCAGGATGGACGACATGAAGCTCTGCCCCTCGCCGATCAGCTTGGAGCGCCGCACCGGCTCGCCGGCATACATCGGCACGCGGGCGATCGATGCCTTCAATTTCTCCAGGGCGTCGGGAGCATTGGCCTTGGTGATGAAATTCGCGTTGACCCCGTCGGCCGGCCAGGATTGCCAGGAAATGTTGTTTTGAAGCGCGTTGCCCATCGCGACATCGCCCGAGAGCACAAGCACGTCCTGCAGGGGCACGGCGGGAGCCTGGGGGCCGGAATCGACCACGATCTGCGGCGGCGGCGCGGTGACCATGTTCTTCGCGACATAGCCAGCGCCACCCGCCGCGGCCACCGCCACGCTAAGAATAATAAGTCGGGATGCTGGCATCTGTCCGAACCTCGCCCTTGGCAAACCACGTAGCCAAGCCGGACTTTGCAGCGGCAATCGTCAAAACAAGGTTAATGTAATGCTTACGATCGTGATTAATTTAAGGTTTACATAAATTGTCTGGATCGCGCCGCCACGGATCAAAGGGGCCTAGCGAAGGCTCATTTCAAAGCCGGCCGGGCAATGCGGTGGGGGAAACGGAAAACGATCGCGTTCAGCTCGCAAGCCTGGCCAGCGCCCACACCATCAAAGGTGAGTCCGGATAGGTCAGCAGCCCGCCAAGGCCGAGCGCGATCCCGTAGGGAATCCCGACCGACTCTTCCGCGAAATGGCGCAGGAACGGATTGCTGCCCGTCATAACCGCTAGCGGCGACTTCCGGTAAAGCAGGATGGCGATCGTCAGCAGGCCGCCGATGAGTGTCGAGACAACAAGGTATTCGACGAGTTGGATGTTCAACCCCATCCACACGGCCGTCGCGGCCAGCAGCTTGGCATCGCCGCCTCCCATGCCACCCATTGCGAACAGGCCGAACGTCACGGCAAGGACCAGGGCGCCGGCGGCGAAATGCCAACCATAGGCTGCCCATTCCATACCCGTCAGCGGCGCGACCAGCGCGAACACGACGACAAGCAGCACCGACACGCGATTGGCAATTGTCATCGACAGCATGTCGGAGATCGCTGCAAACAGCATGCAGAACGGAAAGACGACGAAGATCAGGGCTTCAAGCATCGGCGCTCATGCCTATTTGTAGGGGCTTCCAAGCAATTCAATATAGGCCGGTTCGATTAACGTTCGATGAGACCCGTAAAGAGAGACGCCCACCCTTGCCAACGAGAACAAAACAGGGGCCGCTATGTAGCGGCCCCTGTCCAGAACATTAGCTGAGCGTTCAGCAATAGGCAGATCAGCTGCCGCTGCTGTTCAGGGTGGTTCCGATCGACGTGAACTTGGCGTTGATTGCATTGCCAAGGGCGCCGGCGCCGGTGATGATGGCGAGCGCGATGAGGGCGGCGATCAGACCATATTCGATAGCGGTCGCGCCGGATTCGTCCTTCACGAAACGTGCAAAAAGGTTAGACATTCGAGAGCTCCTACTCCACGTGTTACAGCACTTCCGTCAACTTCTGTGATGGTTGATCGGATGCTGCCAATCTAGGGAGAAGCTCTTTCGATCGGCTTAATAAACAGCCTTACCGATTCCTTTCCCGGCTCGAACGGAATGCGTGGTTAACCCGACGCTAAGCGCTGGCTAACCTACTGTTTCCCAAGCCAATGCCGCGAAAGACAAGGCTTTGGCAAAGCTTGCGACTGGCGCGAATCCAACCCCGTGAACAGCCACGTCGATCGCCACATCCGGCGCCGGCAAGCCGACTTAACCGTTGGTTCACCAATCTCGTTCATGTTCCGTTGAACAGTTTGCTAGCGGGAGCGCATCGATGGCCGTGCAGAGATCCTCAATCCTGATTGCCGTGCTTCTTGCCGCCACGAGCTTGATCACGCCAGCCGTGGCCGCCGCCGATATCGAAGTGACGATGAATCAGGCCAAGATCGTGAAGTTGTCGCGTCCCGCCGACACGATCGTCGTCGGCAACCCGGCCATCGCTGATGCCTCGGTCCAGGACGCCTCCACGATCGTGCTCACCGGCAAGGGTTTCGGCGTCACCAATCTCGTCGTTCTCGACCAGGAGGGCAGCCCGATCGTCGACGCGCAGGTTACCGTCGTGCGGCAGGCGGCCTCGTCGGTTCGCATTTACCGGCGTGCAGAGGTCCAGACCATGTCCTGCACGCCCTATTGCGAAAGCTCCTACAAGAGCGAGGCTGAAAAATCCTCCGAGGCCGAGATGAGCGTGAGCAAATAGGCTACGCGGCGCCACCAGCCTGTCCAGGTTACCGGCCGGTTAAGGCGCCGGCGCCGACTTTAACGATCATTCAAACCGGGCCTCAATTGGTTTGCGCTAGTACACCTGTCGGAACCGTCCAGGGGTGGCAGGAACAGGACATGGGCAACGAATTCAGCTCGACAGATCAGCACAAGGCGGAGCGCGCCGGGTTTCTGACGCGCTTCCTTCGCAATCGCCGTGGCAGCACCGCCATCGAATTCTCGATACTTGCATTGCCGTTCGCCCTCCTCATATTCGCCATCCTTGAAAGCTGCATCTCGTTTGCCGGCCAGGAAGTGATGGCCAACATCACCGACGATGTCGCGCGTCAGTTGCGCACCGGCCAGCTGCGGCCGGCGGATGTCGCCGGGAGCAAATTGACGACCCTGATCTGCGGCAGGCTGCAGATCATCGTCTCCACGGATTGCCCGCAACAACTGCTCGTGGACCTTCGCGAGTATCCGACCTTCGCGGACGCGGCCACCGCGACCTTCAAGATCCAGAACGGCGATGTCGTGCTGATGCAAGGCACGAACTCACAGACTTTCGCAAACACGCCTGGCCTGGCGGAATCTAAGAACATGCTGCGGGTCTTCTACAAATGGCCTGTCATGACCGATCTGATGGCCAAGTCGATGGCCAATCTGAGTGGTGGCAGGACGCTGCATTTTGCGTCGGTGACCTGGCAGAACGAGCCGTTCGACAATTGAGTTCAGAACGACCAACAAGAAAAAGGCAAATGCCATGATGCGTGCGGGGGCACATCTGAAAATCTCGGAGTCCTGGAGCAGAGCCATCGGATTCTGGTCTAATCGCAAGGGCATCGCGGCGGTCGAGTTCGCTCTTATCGTTCCGATCCTGCTGGTCTTGTACTTCATGACCATGGAGGCTTCGCAGGCCATCGAGACCAGCAAGAAGGTCAGCCGCATCGGCAGCATGGTTGCCGATCTCGTCACGCAGCAGCCGACCATCGTCAAGACGGATCTCGACGCCATCATGAAAATCGGCACTTCGACCATTCAGCCCTACAACCGATCGACGCCGAACATCACGATCACGGCAATACAGGTCACGACCGACGCAACGCCGCTGGTGAAAGTGGTGTGGTCGCGCAAGGTGGCGGGTGGCGTCTACGGCGTCGGTGCCGCCGCGGGCACGACCACGACGGTTCCGGCAACGCTCAGGGTCGCCGGAACCTTCCTCATCCGCGTCGAGAGCAATCTGGCCTATACACCGATCATCGGCTGGACGACGGACACCCAGCAGAAGCTCGGATTGACCCAATCCCTTACCACCACGATCCCGATGGGCGAGACCTACTACCTGCGTCCGCGCAGAAGCCTGACCATCCCCTGCGGCGATTGCTGAAGCCTTTTACTGCCGGCCGCCATCGGCCGACACCAGGCGCACGATGGCTTGCGCCGTCGCATAGTCTTTTGGGGCCACGGTCAGAAAGCCGCCGGAGTGCTTCGATTCCAGGAGATCGTAGACATCCGGCGTCGTCGATTTGAGGTTGGTGAGGAATACGGTCAGCCGGCGCCTGGCTTCCGGGTCGAGATCGCTGCGCACGGCATGGGGACCGTATCTCAGCAGGCTCGACATCCACACCACCTGGAGAGCCGACGGCGAAAGGCCGGCCGCTTCGAGCCTGGCCTGCGTGCCGCCGGATAGCAGCGGCTGGCCGTCGGCCGCGGCCCTCACCCAGCCGAACGTGGCGTCGGCATCGCCGTCGACAAGCATGGCTTCCGCCGCGGACGCCGTATCGGCATGGAGCAGAAACGGAGCATCCTCGGCGATCTCTGCGTGTTCGGCGGCCAGCTCCGTCAGCGGCAAAAGCGAGCCCCCGACGCTGTCCGGCGGCGGCATGGCGATCCGGTGCGTCTCCATCGCCGCCAGGCCTGACAGCTTGCCGTCCCGGGTCAACAGCACGGAGCGGATGCCGACCGCACCATCGGAATCGACCGGAGCCACCAGCGGTTCGACACATCCGCAACGCTGCAGCGCCGTCGCGTAGGCCGTCGCCGAATAGATGGCGTACTCGATCCGGGCGTTGGCCTGCGCCTCGATCAGTGCCGCGTAGTCGCGCGCGACGACAAACTCCACCTTCATGCCAAGCGCGTTGGTAAAGGATTGCGTCAACAGCGCCAGCCCCGGGACAGTGTTGCCGGCGCCGGGCTCGGCGACGATGCCGATGCGGAATGTGCCGATATCGTCGCGCCAGTCGGCCCGCGCCGGACCACAGCAGAGCGCGCCGTGCATGACCACGAGGGCAGCATATGTCTTCAGCGCGGCGCTCATGACAAGACCGTCCTGCGTTTCCTTCGATCCATGTCCAAGCCCGTGCGTCGTGCTTTACATCTCGGATTGTATCTGTCGTCGTTGCCCCAACCCGCGCGCACTTGGGCGACATGCTCTCTTGGTTTGTCCATGCCGTTGTCCCAAAACCGCTGCACGTTTTCGGGCGACATGGACTGGACTGTCGCGCCAAGCCGTTGCCGTTTGGTTTCCGAATTGCCAACGCCATCTTGGAACCCTATGTCTGGGCGTCCAAACTGGCAACAATGACCGATGGCGCGCGCTTTCCTCTTCGTCCTGGACTCTTTCGGCATCGGCGGTGCGACCGACGCCGAACGCTATGGCGACGGCGGCGCCAACACGCTTGCGCACATTGCCGAAGCTTGCGTCGAAGGGCGCGCGGATCGCGAGCGGCTTCGGCAAGGGCCGCTGTTTGTCCCGCACATGGCATCGCTCGGGCTTGGCAAGGCAGCGGAGACGGCGACAGGGTTGGGTTTTGCCCATTTCGGGACGGATCTGGTCGCCAACGCCTTCCATGGCGCGGCGCAGGAAGTTTCGAGCGGCAAGGACACACCCTCCGGCCACTGGGAGATCGCCGGGCTGCCGGTGCGTTTCGACTGGGGTTACTTCCCGGATACGGTTCCCGCCTTTCCGGCTGATCTGACCGCGGCGATGATCCGCGAGGGCGAGGTGCCAGGCATTCTCGGCAACTGCCATGCGCCGGGCACCGAGATCATCGAACGGTTCGGCGAGGAACACATCCGTACCGGCAAGCCTATCTGTTACACCTCCGTCGATTCGGTCCTGCAGATCGCCGCACATGAAGTTCATTTCGGGTTGGATCGGCTTTATGAATTCTGTCAGGTGGTGCGCCGGCTGGTTGATCCGCTCAGAATCGGGCGCGTGATCGCACGACCGTTCGTCGGCGAGACCGCCGCCACCTTCCAGCGGACCTACAATCGCCATGACTATGCCGTGCCACCGCCGGAGCCGACCTTGCTTGACCGGCTGACGGCGCGGGGAAGCCGCGTCATCGCCGTCGGCAAGATCGGTGACATCTTCGCCCATCGCGGGATTTCGGAAGTGCGCAAGGCCGCCGGCAACATGGCCATGTTCGACAAGGCGCTCGGTGCGATGGACGATGCCGGCGACGGCGATCTCGTTTTCGCCAATTTCGTCGATTTCGACACCGAATTCGGCCACCGCCGCGACGTCGCCGGCTATGCCGCCGCGCTCGAGGCCTTCGACCGACGGCTGCCGGAAGCATTCGCCAAGCTGCGGCAGGGCGACCTTCTCATCCTGACGGCCGACCACGGCAATGACCCGACCTGGCGAGGGACCGATCACACGCGTGAACGCATCCCGGTGATCGGCATGGGACCGGATCTGGCAGGTGGCGACATCGGATTGAGAACGACATTCGCCGATATCGGCGAAACCGTCGCCGACCACCTCGGGCTGGCGCCCGGCCGCTACGGCACTTCTTTCCATCCGATGATTGGCGGCCATGCCTGAATTGCCCGAAGTCGAAACGGTCCGGCGTGGCCTGCAGCCGGTCCTGGAAGGTGCCCGTCTGATCAGGGTCGAGGCGCGTCGGCCAGACCTCCGGTTTCCCTTTCCCGAACGGTTTTCGGAAAGGCTGACGGGCAGGACCATCACCGCACTCGGCCGCCGGGCCAAATATCTGACCATGCATGTGCAGGACGGCCCCGTGCTGATCTGCCATCTCGGCATGTCGGGCTCCTTTCGCATCGAGACCGACGACGACGGTGAGATACCCGGCGTGTTCCACCAAGAGCGCTCGAAAAGCACGGTACACGACCATGTGGTGTTCGATGTGGTCGGTGCCGACGGCGCCCGGTCCCGCGTGATCTTCAACGACCCGCGCCGCTTCGGCTTCATGCTGTTTGCGGAAGGATCGCCGGAGACGCATCCGATGCTGGCCGGGCTGGGCGTCGAGCCAACGGGCAATACGCTGGACGGCGCGCTGCTGGCCTCGTTGCTGCAAGGCCGCGGATCGCCGCTGAAGGCAGCACTTCTTGACCAGAAGCTGATCGCGGGACTTGGCAATATTTATGTCTCGGAGGCGCTTTGGCGCGCCGGCCTGTCGCCCTTGCGCGAGGCGGGCACCATCGCCAAGCCGGGCAAGAAGGCCAGACAACAAAGCGAACGCCTCGCCGAGGCGATCCGCTCGGTCATATCGGATGCCATCGCCGCCGGCGGGTCTTCGCTGCGCGACTACATGCACACCGATGGATCGCTGGGCTATTTCCAGCATTCCTTCGCCGTCTACGACCGTGAGGGCGAGCCCTGCCCGAAGCCCGGCTGCGGCGGCCATATCGAGCGCGTCGTGCAGAGCGGACGCTCGACCTTCTATTGCCGGACGTGTCAGAGCTGAGTTAGACCGGGGTGGAGCGAGGAGAAGCAGCCATGGCCTATGAAACGATCATCACCGAGACGCGCGGCAAGGTCGGACTGGTCACTCTGAACCGGCCAAAGGCGCTCAATGCGCTGAACCTTCAGCTTCTGGCCGAACTGGTCGCGGCCGTGAAGGACTTCGATGCCGACGCCGGCATCGGCGCCGTGGTCATTACAGGTTCCGACAAGGCCTTTGCCGCCGGCGCCGACATCAAGGAAATGCAGGCAATCTCCTTTGCGGACGCCTATCTGCAGGACCTGTTCGGCGGCTGGGAAGACCTGACGCGGGTGCGCAAACCCGTTATCGCCGCGGTGGCCGGCTATGCGCTCGGCGGCGGATGCGAACTGGCAATGATGTGCGACTTCATCATTGCCGCCGACACGGCCAAATTCGGTCAGCCCGAAATCACGCTCGGCGTCATTCCCGGCATGGGCGGGTCGCAACGCCTGACCCGGTTTGTCGGCAAGTCGAAGGCAATGGACATGTGCCTGACCGGACGGATGATGGATGCGGCGGAAGCCGAGCGCTCAGGTCTGGTGTCGCGGGTCGTGCCCGCCGCCGAGCTTGTCGAGGAGGCGGTCAAGGCGGCCGCCAAGATCGCCGACTTCTCGCTGCCGTCGGTGATGATGGCGAAGGAAGCCGTCAACCGTTCCTATGAGACGACGCTGGCCGAGGGATTGCGGTTCGAACGTCGTCTGTTCCATTCGCTTTTCGCGCTCGAAGACCAGAAGGAAGGCATGGCGGCCTTCGCCGAAAAGCGGAAGCCGAATTTCGCCAATCGGTAGAGCCTTGCCGGCCCGCGATCGAAACCCTGTGGCGTCGGCCAAAAAGAACGCCAGGCAGCGTTGACGCGCCGGAAAAGCTGAACTATAAGCCGCACCAACCGAGGCGGCCCTGTGGCTGCCCGTTTGTTTTTTGCGCCCTGCGGCATACCGCGTGCGCCGACCAGATCAGAAGAGAGGCATCATGGCCAACACATCCTCGGCCAAAAAGGCAACGCGCAAGATCGCCCGCCGCGCGGCGATCAACAAGAACCGCCGCTCGCGCGTGCGCACCTATGTCCGCCAGGTCGAAGAGGCGCTCGCCTCCGGTGACAAGGCAGCCGCGCAGGCCGCCTTCAAGGCCGCCGAGCCGGAATTGATGCGTGCCGCAACCAAGGGCGTCATCCACAAGAACACAGCGTCCCGCAAGGTGTCGCGCCTGGCCGCACGGCTCAAGGTGCTGTCGGCCTAACATCGCTATACAGACTAGCTTGTCTAAAACCCGGCCGATCGCGCCGGGTTTTTTTCGTTTGCCGGCAAGTACTTAAAAAGAATGCTCGGAAACGGCGCCTAGGGCGGCTTCCAAGCTTCCAAATGCTTTGCCGGCACATACATGCCCGCCGATGGTTGTCACGCTTAAAAAGCGTCGCCCAGGAAATCCCCGGCTATCAGAAATAAGCAATATTTTTCAGATAGTTACCAATGGTCATCCACAGCCCATCCACAGCGCTCGAAAGCGACGGGAGGACAACTGGCTGTCAAGCGAATTATTTCAGAATATTTCGTATCGGCCCGGCTTTTTCATATTCGCCGGAAAAGGGTTTGAATCACAATGGCTTTGTCAAAATACGCCGCTGCGGTATGGCGCCCGAAGGCGCCGGAGGTAACCAGATTCCTTAAAAATCCGTTAGACGTGGCCTTGCCCTATCCACAGCGATTTCGGTAATGTCCATCCATCGAAGGGGACGGGCCTCTGGCCCTTAACCCAGCCTGACGCGGCCAGCTTAAATTGGCGGGATTTGCGACGCGGATCAATTCCGCGGACGGCTTTGGTTTGCTCTTTTCGATACGGTAGGGGACTGGCGTAACGAGACATGGCAGGTTGACAGCGCGCCGGCGTTTTTCGCCGGACGATGTTGTATTGCCCTGACATACCCAACGCGGACTGGCTTCCATGGGCCGGCACCGGTTCCCTACGGATTGTGGCGACGTTCATTGCCGGCGGCGGCAACGGGCATCGTAGCGAAGACACAGTCGCTGGAACAAGGATGCAGGAGGCGCGTCCCCGGCGGAAAACAGGTACAGAAAGACAAGGAACTCGATCATGCAGAGCGGCATCGAAAGGGAGCTTACGGGCGACCTCCCATTTCCTGGAACTTTGATCGGAGCAAACGAGATGGCGGTCTCCAGCGACGCGGAACAGAAGTTCGACCGGGTCAAAGCCCAGTTGAAGGCGCGTCTGGGAGCTGAAGTCTATTCGAGCTGGTTCGGCCGCATGAAGGTCGCGGAAGCGTCCAAGGGCATTGTCCGCATCTCGGTCCCCACCGCGTTCCTGCGCTCGTGGATCAATGGCCATTACCTCGACCTCATCTCCGAACTGTGGAAGCAGGAGGATGCCGATCTCCTCAAGATCGAGATCGTGGTGCGCACGGCCACTCGTCAGGGGCGCAGCCAGGTCGAACCGGAATTGGCGCCGGCGCGCAAGATGACACGGCAGACGCAGACGGCGCTGGCCGCCGGCACCGTAAGCCCCGGCAGGGTCGAACGGCCCCCGGTACCGCGCCCGGGTGCGGCGGTCGAGAGCGAGTTCCGCCATAATGTTCTGGGGTCGCCGCTTGATCCGCGCTACACGTTCGGCTCCTTCATCGAGGGGCCGTCGAACCGGGTGGCGTTCGCCGCCGCCAAGGCCGTGGCGGAATCGCAGTCGAGCGCCGTGCGCTTCAATCCACTATTCCTGCATGCGACCGTCGGGCTCGGCAAGACCCACCTGCTGCAGGCCATCGCGGCGGAATCGCTGAAGCAGAACCCGAAGTCCCGCGTCGTCTATCTCACCGCGGAATATTTCATGTGGCGCTTCGCCACGGCGATCCGCGACAACAACGCGCTGACGCTCAAGGAGCAGCTGCGCGACATCGACCTCCTGATCATCGACGACATGCAGTTCCTGCAGGGCAAGTCGATCCAGCATGAATTCTGCCATTTGATCAACATGCTGCTCGACAGCGCCAAGCAGGTCGTTGTCGCTGCCGACCGGCCGCCGTCGGAGCTGGAATCGCTGGAGCCGCGCGTCCGCTCGCGTCTCAATGGCGGCGTCGCGCTTGAAATGTCGGCGCCCGATTTCGCCATGCGCCTCGGCATGCTCAAGCTGCGCCTGGCCACGGCCAGGGTCGACGACGCATCGCTCGATATTTCCGAAGAGATCCTCAATCACGTCGCCCGCACCGTGACCGGCAGCGGACGCGAACTGGAGGGCGCCTTCAATCAGCTGCTGTTCCGGCAGTCGTTCGAGCCGCAGATCACCATCGACCGCATCGATGAGATCCTCGGCCACATCTATCGCACCGGCGAGCCGAAGCGGGTCCGCATCGAGGACATCCAGCGCATCGTGGCGCGCCACTACAATGTGTCGAAGACCGAATTGCTTTCCAACCGGCGCACGCGCACCATCGTCAAGCCACGGCAGGTCGCGATGTACCTGTCGAAGGTGATGACGCCCCGCTCACTGCCGGAAATCGGACGGCGCTTCGGCGGCCGCGACCACACCACCGTGCTGCACGCCGTGCGCAAGATCGAAGACCTTTCCGGCAATGACAACACGCTGGCACAGGAACTCGAGCTGCTGCGACGGCTGATCAACGATCAGGCCTGATCGGGCCCGGAACAGGCAAGCCGGAACTGCGTTAGAATTCAACGGCTTGCCTGCCCAGCTGTCGGTTCGGAATGGGCTCGCGGCATCGACCGGCGACGATCCAGATTCCGGATTCAGCACACCGGCAGGAGGTCTTCGCGGCGTTTATCCCCAGAAAGCCCGCGCAGCCGGCCCGAACCGGTGTCGCGGGCTTGCGTTTGCTAGCTTTTTCCTGTCAGTTTACGCAGATTCTGAGCCTGTTCAGACCTTTCGCGGGGCGCCGCCAGCCGGAGACCCGCTCATCCTTTCAAGCGAGCCTGTTTCGTCATGCGTGTTATCCTGGAACGGTCAAATCTCCTGAAGTCGCTCAACCACGTCCACCGTGTGGTCGAACGGCGCAACACGATACCGATCCTGTCCAATGTGCTGCTCAGCGCCGAAGGCGCCAGCCTGGAAATGAAGGCCACCGACCTCGACCTGGAGGTGACGGAAGCAACGCCAGCCAAGGTGGAGCGTGGCGGGGCGACGACGGTCCCAGCGCATCTGCTCTACGACATCGTGCGCAAGCTCTCGGACGGCGCCGAGGTGATGCTGAAGACAGACGAGGACGGCAACGCCATGACGGTGACGTCGGGCCGCTCGAGCTTCCGCCTGCAGTGCCTGCCGCAATCCGATTTCCCCGAACTTTCGGCCGGATCGTTCTCGCATATCTTCCGGCTCGACTCGGTTGCCCTGAAGGGGCTGATCGAGAAGACGCAGTTCGCCATTTCCACCGAGGAGACGCGCTATTATCTCAACGGCATCTACCTGCACACGCATGAAGTCGGCGGCAAGCTGAAGCTGCGCTCGGTGGCGACCGACGGCCACCGCCTGGCGCGCGCCGAAATCGACGCGCCAGCAGGTTCCGAAGGCATGCCGGGCATCATCATTCCGCGCAAGACGGTGAGCGAGCTGCAGAAACTGGTCGACGATCCGGATGTCGCCGTGACCACCGAACTATCCGATACCAAGATCCGCTTCACCATCGGCAGCGTGGTCCTGACCTCGAAGCTGATCGACGGCACCTTCCCCGATTATCAGCGGGTCATTCCGACGGGCAACGACAAGAAGCTGATCCTCGACCGCCAGAGCTTTGCCGCTGCGGTCGATCGCGTCTCGACCATTTCCTCCGAACGCGGCCGCGCGGTGAAGCTTTCGATCAGCGAAGGCCAGGTGACGCTTGCGGTCAACAACCCGGATTCCGGCAGCGCCACCGAGGAACTGGCTGCCGATTACTCGTCCGACCCGATCGAGATCGGCTTCAACGCCAAATATCTGCTCGATGTCGCCGCGCAGCTGACCGGCACGGAAGCCAAATTCATGCTGGCCGATGCCGGCTCGCCGACCCTGATCCACGACATGGCCGACGAGACCGCGCTTTACGTGCTGATGCCGATGCGGGTGTAGCCGGCGCTGCATCATCGATCCGGCGCTGCGACAGGACCGGCGGCAAGAACAATGATTGCGGCACTTCTACAGGCGGATAGCGGTTGCCGGCACAGACGCATATAAGTAAGCTTACACTTACTAATTTCCGCAACTATGCGGCGCTGGCGATCGATCTCGCCCCGGGCGCAGTCGTGTTTTCCGGCGACAATGGCGCCGGCAAAACCAACCTGCTCGAAGCGATTTCCTTTCTGACGCCCGGGCGTGGCTTGCGCCGTGCCCCTTACGCCGATGTCGCGCGCGAAGGCGGCGATGGCGGCTTTGCGCTGCATGCCCGGCTCGATGGGCCCGACGGCCGGGTCGAGATCGGCACGGGCGTTTCCGTCGGCGAGGGCGAAGGCGGCAGGCGCGTTCGCATCAACGGCGCGACCGCCCGATCGGCCGAAGACATGCTGGAATGGCTGCGCGTGGTGTGGCTGACGCCGGCCATGGATGCGCTGTTCACCGGACCGGCCGCGGATCGCCGGCGCTTTCTCGACCGGCTGGTTCTGGCGATCGATCCCGGCCACGGCCAGCGTGCGCTCGACTACGAAAAGGCCATGCGCGGCCGTAATCGCCTGCTTACGGATGGATCTCGCGACGATCGCTGGTTCGAGGCGATCGAGACGCAGATGGCCGAAACCGGCGTCGCCATTGCGGCGGCGCGCGCCGAACTGGTGCGCCTGCTCGCCGCCATGATCGACAGGCTGCCCGACACGGGGCCGTTCCCGCAGGCCGACATCAGCCTTTCGGGCGATCTGGAAGCCGAGGTTTCCAGCGCGCCGGCGGTCGATGTCGAGGAGTGGTTCCGCCGCGCGCTCGCCGGTGGACGTGATCGCGATCGTGCCGCGGGACGAACGCTCGAAGGCCCGCACCGTTCCGATCTCCTGGTGCGGCACCGGCCCAAGGCGATGCCGGCCGAGCTTTGTTCGACCGGCGAGCAGAAGGCCTTGCTGGTCGGTATCGTGCTCTCGCACGCACGACTGACCGGCGAGATGTCCGGAATGACGCCGATCCTGCTGCTGGATGAGATCGCCGCCCATCTCGACGGAGGGCGGCGGGCGGCACTGTTCTCGATCCTCGAGGAGTTGAACTGCCAGGCCTTCATGACGGGAACCGATGCCGCGCTGTTCTCCAGCCTCAGGGGGCGTGCGCAATTCCTGACCGTCGACCATGGCACGGTTGGGCCAACCGAAGACGCCTGACAAGGTTTTTCGGCCGCTGTATTGTCCTGACATGACCACTGCGCTCACCGCCGACGAGATCGAACGCTATGCCCGCCACATCGTGCTGCCGGAGGTCGGCGGTGCGGGCCAACAGAAACTCAAGCAAGCGCGCGTCCTGGTGATCGGCGCCGGCGGGCTGGGCGCGCCGGTGCTCGAATACCTTGCGGCGGCCGGCGTCGGCACGCTCGGCATTGTCGACGACGACACCGTGTCGCTCTCCAATCTGCAGCGTCAGGTCATCCACGACACCGATACGGTCGGTAAACTGAAAACCGACAGCGCCAGGGCGGCAATCGCCCGCATCAATCCCAACACCGCGGTCGAGACGCACACGTTCCGGCTGAGCGCCGACAACGCCCCTGCCCTCGTCGCCCGCTATGACATCGTGGTCGACGGTTCCGACAATTTCGAGACCCGTTATACGGTGGCCGACGCCTGTGCGAGCGCGCGGAAACCCCTGGTGCATGCCGCCGTTGGCCGCTTCGATGGGTCGGTGACGGTGCTGAAGCCGTTCGAGGTCGGCAAGGATGGCAAGCCCAACCCGGGCTATCGCGATCTCTTTCCCGAAGCGCCACCGCCAGGCCTGGTGCCGTCCTGCGCCGAGGCCGGGGTGCTTGGTGCGCTGACCGGCGTCGTCGGCACGCTGCAGGCGATGGAGGCGATCAAGCTGATCACCGGCATCGGCGAGCCTCTGGTCGGCCGACTGCTGCTCTACGATGCGCTCGCCGCGCGCTTTGAGACGATCCGCTACGCCAGGCGCTGATCTTGGAGCGGACCATGCCCTTCTCCATCGACCGCATTCCGGCCGATTTCGGCCGCTGGGACGAGGTGCTTGCCTTGATCATGCGTGCCTTCGCCTTCATGGATGGCGTCATCGACCCTCCGTCCTCGGCTCACCTGCTCACCATCGACACACTGCGCGACAAGGCCCGGCGGGAGACCGGGTTCGTGGCCATCGATGGCGACAGGATCGTCGGCTGCGTCTTCGCTGAGGAAAGGGCCGACGATCTTTACGTCGGCAAGCTCGCCGTCGCCCCGGACTGCCAGGGGCAAGGCATCGGCCGGCGACTGATGAAGTCGGTCGAACGTCTCGCGCTCGATCGCGGCAAGGCGGCGCTGGAACTGCAGACGCGCATCGAGCTTACCGCCAATCACGCCGCCTTTGCCCGCCTCGGCTTTCACGAGACCGGGCGGACGGCGCATGACGGCTACGCCAAGCCGACATCGATCACCATGCGCAAGGCCCTTTCGTAAGCCTTGGCTTGCATTTGAAGAACAGGGAGCGCGGCGCGCGATACCGTCAGGTTCTGAGCGGCAGCACGCGGTCGGGCGGGCGGTGACCGTCAACGAAGGCCCGGATGTTGATGATGACCTTCTCGCCCATGTCGATGCGGCCCTCGAGCGTCGCCGAACCCATATGCGGCAAAAGCACGACCTTGTGCCGGGCAGCAAGCTTGAGCAGCTTGGCATTGAGCGCCGGCTCATGCTCGTAGACGTCGAGGCCGGCGCCGGCGATCTTGCCGTCCTGGATCAGCTTGACCAGCGCTTCCTCGTCGATGATGTCGCCGCGCGCGGTGTTGACGACATAGGCCGTCGGCTGCAGCAGCGCCAAGCGCCGTGCCGACAGAAGATGGAAGGTCGCGGGCGTCGACGGACAATTGACGGAAATGATGTCCATGCGGGCCAGCATCTGGTCGAGGCTCTCCCAATAGGTCGCCTCCAGCCCGTCCTCGACCGCCGGCAAAACACGATGGCGGTTGTGATAGTGGATGGACAGGCCGAAAGCCTTGGCCCGGCGCGCGACGGCCGTGCCGATGCGGCCCATGCCGACGATGCCCAGCCGCTTGCCCCAGATGCGCCGGCCAAGCATCCAGGTCGGCGACCAGCCGGCCCATTTCTTGTCGCCGGTGAGCACATTGGCGCCCTCCGCGAGCCGGCGCGGCACCGCCAGCATCAGCGCCATGGTCATGTCGGCGGTGTCTTCGGTCAGCACATTGGGCGTGTTGGTGACGGTGATGCCCCTCTTGGCGGCCGCGGCCACGTCGATCTTGTCGACGCCGTTGCCGAAATTGGCGATCAGCTTGAGGTTGTCGCCGGCCTGGGCGATCAGCGCCGCGTCGATCTGGTCGGTCACCGTCGGCACCAGCACGTCGGCTTCCTTGACCGCGGCGACCAGCTCGGGCTGCGTCATCGGCCTGTCCTCGACATTCAGCCTGGCGTCGAACAGCTCGCGCATGCGGGTCTCGACAGGGTCGGGCAGCTTTCGCGTGATGACCACGAGAGGCTTCTTTTTGCCTACCATTGTTTCCCTCGTTGAGACCTCTTTAACCAAGACCGGCGAAACTGAAAGCCGGTCGCGGTAGCCGATTTACCCATGTAACAAGCGGTGCCGCCGAAGACAAAGAAAAAGGGGCGCCAAGGCCACCGGGCCGGCGCCGAAAGGAACGAAAGTGTCTGGTTTCGCGTCGCTTCGCCTGGCCATCAGCGCAGCATTTCTCGGCGCTCTCCTCTATTCCCCGCTTGCCGCGGCGCAGGGCGCGGCCGCGCCCGCCCAGAGCGCCGTCACGCTCGGGCCGAGCGGCCTGCCGCTGCCGCGATTCGTCAGCCTGAAGTCCGGCCGCGTCAATTCGCGCGTCGGTCCCGGCGCCAACTACTCGGTCGACTGGATGTATATGAAGGCCGGCCTGCCGATGGAGGTCGTCCAGGAGTTCGACACGTGGCGCCGCGTGCGCGACGCCGATGGCTCGGAGGGCTGGATCAACCAGTCGCTGCTGTCAGGCCGGCGCACGGCGATCATCGCGCCCTGGCAGCGCGGCAAGGGTGCCCAGATCAACCTTATGAAAAGTCCCGACAAGGATGCCCGTGTGGTGGCGATCGTCGAGCCGGGCGTCATGGGCACGATCAAGTCCTGCGACGGCCAGTGGTGCGAAATGACGCTCGACGGCCACACCGGCTGGCTCGCCCAGGCCGCGGTCTGGGGCGCCTATCCCGGCGAGCGGGTCAAGGACTGAGCTCGTCCCGCTTGCGCCCGATGCGGCCAAGGTGGGTGTCCTGAAAACCGGTTGGCAGTTTCAGGCCGTAGCCCAGTGCGCGGTCGATGGCGATGTGGGCGATCCAGATCAGTGCGACCGCGATCGCGACCGCATGACCGGACAGGTACCCGACGAGCAGCAGCAGCACCGGTACGATGAGGATGTGCAGGGCGTTGTAGGCGATGGCGCCGGTGCGCGGCCCGCCGAGATAGCCGAACATTGACAGGTCCGGCGCCAGGATGAGCAATCCGAAGAGCCACCAGGAAACGCCTGACCAAGCGTAGAAGACGATCGCAACGGCCGCCACGACAGCCCATTCGAGGCGGATTATCAGGTCGAGGGGCTTCATCCCTGGCAGATTACTCTGGCCTGACAGATTATTCTGGCCTGACAGATCACTGCCGGCCGATCCGATTGTTCTGGCCTCACCGGTCATTCCTGGCGCTTGGGGCGCAGCCTCACCACGATGTCGACATTGGCGATTTCCATGCCCTCGGGCGGATCCGGCAGGTTGGTGACCGTCACCGGACCGTTCGCGATGTCGAAAATCCGGTTTTCGCCTTCGATGTAGAAATGATGGTGGTCGGAGGTGTTGGTGTCGAAATAGGTCTTGGCGCCCTCGACGGCGAGGATGCGCAGCAGCCCCGCCTGTGTGAACTGGTGGAGCGCGTTGTAGACCGTAGCCAGCGACACCGGCACGCCGGCGGCCAGCGCCTCCTCGTGCAGTTCCTCGGCCGAGAGATGGCGATCGCCCTTGGCGAAAAGCAGGTCGGCCAGCGCAATGCGCTGCCGTGTCGGCCTCAGGCCGGCCTCACGTACCCGCTTGTCCACAGCGACATTTTCCTTCCGGCAGCCCCGGTCCATCTGGTCTTCCAAGCCAACAGTCCCGCTTCAAGACACGCCCAGAATGGCAAAAAAATGAATGCCTGCCGAAACCGGACCCCTGTCGACATATATTCGGTCGTCCGAATGCGATCAATAGCGCGCATTGACCCGGGCAGACTGGCGGGTTAAGCGCAAACGCCGGTTTCCGGCCTGAAACAGATTGTGTTAGGACACCAACGACAAGGGCGCGCTACCGCCCGGACGATATGGGGACGAGATTGATGCCGGGTAAATCCAGCTACGACTACGAAGAATTGCTGGCCTGCGCCCGCGGCGAGCTGTTCGGAGAGGGCAATGCCCAGCTGCCCTACCCGCCGATGCTGATGTTCGACCGTATCACCGAGATCAGCGAGACCGGCGGCGCCTTCGACAAGGGCTTTATCCGTGCGGAGTTCGATATCAAGCCGGACCTGTGGTTCTTTGCCTGCCATTTTATCGGCAATCCGATCATGCCAGGGTGCCTCGGCCTGGACGCCTTATGGCAGTTGACCGGCTTCTACCTTGGCTGGCTCGGCGAACCCGGCAAGGGAATGGCGCTGTCGACCGGTGAGGTCAAGTTCAAGGGCATGGTCACGCCATCGGTCAAGAAGGTCGAGTATGGCGTGGATTTCAAGCGTGTCATGCGCGGCCGGTTGGTGCTGGGCATCGCCGATGGCTGGATGAAGGCGGATGGCGAGCCCATATATGCGGCGACGGACCTGAAGGTCGGTCTGTCCAAGCAGTCGGCGGTCGGTTGACCGCACCCTTGGCCGACCCACTGGCCAGCATCCCTGGAAGGAGTTGCGAATGAGACGTGTCGTAGTCACAGGCCTCGGCATCGTGTCGTCGATCGGCAACAATGCCAACGAGGTGCAGACCTCGCTGCATGACGCCAGATCCGGCATCAGCTTTTCCGATTCCTTTGCCGAGCACGGCTTCCGCTGCCAGGTCTGGGGCGCACCGACACTCGACCCCTCGGCCATGATCGATCGCCGCGCGATGCGCTTCCTGAGCCAAGGAGCTGCCTGGAACCACGTCGCCATGGACCAGGCGATCGCCGATGCGGGCCTCGGCGAAAGCGACATCACCAATGAGCGCACCGGTATCGTCATGGGCTCGGGCGGCCCCTCCACCCGCACCATCGTCGAGGCGGCCGAGACCACGCTGAAGAACGGCAGCCCCAAGCGCATCGGCCCCTTCGCGGTGCCGAAGGCGATGTCGTCGACCGCGTCGGCAACGCTGGCCACCTGGTTCAAGATCCACGGCGTCAACTACTCGATCTCGTCGGCCTGCTCGACCTCGGCGCATTGCATCGGCAATGGCTACGAGCTGATCCAGTGGGGCAAGCAGGACATGGTCTTTGCCGGCGGCCACGAGGATCTCGACTGGACGATGTCGGACCTGTTCGACGCCATGGGCGCCATGTCGTCCAAGTTCAACGACAGGGCCTCGGCCGCTTCCCGAGCCTATGACGTCAATCGCGACGGCTTCGTCATCGCCGGCGGCGCCGGCGTGCTGGTGCTGGAAGAACTGGAGCATGCCAAGGCGCGCGGCGCCAAGATCTACGCCGAGATCGTCGGCTACGGCGCGACCTCGGACGGTTTCGACATGGTGGCACCCTCCGGCGAAGGCGCGGTCCGCTGCATGCGCCAGGCGCTGGCGACGGTGTCCACGCCGGTCGACTACATCAACACCCACGGCACCTCGACGCCGGTGGGGGATTCCAAGGAAATGGGCGCCATCCGCGAGGTGTTCGGCGAAAAAATGCCGTTCATCACCTCGACGAAGTCGCTGACCGGCCATTCGCTGGGCGCGGCCGGCGTTCAGGAGTCGATCTATTCGATCCTGATGATGCAAGGCGGCTTCATCGGCGAAAGCGCCCATATCGAGACCCTCGACCCCGAATTCGAGGGCATGCCGATCGTGCGCAAGCGCATCGACAACGCCAAGATCGATACCGTCCTGTCAAATTCCTTCGGTTTCGGTGGCACCAACGCAACGCTGATTTTCCAGCGCTATGCCGCATAAGGCCAGCGGTTTTCTAAAAGGATTGCCTGCCATGGACGGATTGATGAAGGGCAAGCGCGGGCTTGTCATGGGTGTCGCCAACGATCATTCGATCGCCTGGGGCATCGCCAAGAAATTGTCCGAACATGGGGCGGAGCTCGCGTTCACCTATCAGGGCGACGCCTTCGGCCGCCGGGTCAAGCCGCTCGCCGACAAGCTCGGCGCCTCGCTGGTCGTTCCCTGCGATGTCGAGGACAGCGCTTCGGTCGCCGCCACGTTCGAGACGCTCGGCAAGGAATGGGGCGGACTGGACTTCGTCGTCCACGCCATCGGCTTTTCCGACAAGAATGAGTTGAAGGGCCTCTACGCCGACACCAGCCGGGACAATTTCGTCCGCACCATGGTGATCTCCTGCTACTCCTTCACCGAAGTGGCGCGCAACGCCGCGGCCCTGATGACGGAAGGCGGCTCGATGATCACGCTGACCTATGCCGGTTCGGTGCGCGTCATGCCGAACTACAATGTCATGGGCGTCGCCAAGGCCGGCCTCGAGGCCAGCGTGCGCTACCTTGCCAACGACTACGGTCCGCGTGGCATCCGGGTGAACGGCATCTCGGCGGGCCCGGTACGCACGCTCGCCGGCGCCGGCATTTCGGACGCCCGTCACATGTTCTCGTACCAGCAGCGCAACTCGCCGCTGCGCCGCACGGTGACCATCGACGAGGTCGGCGGCTCCGCGCTCTATTTGCTGTCCGACCTTGCCTCGGGCGTCACCGGCGAAATCCACTATGTCGATTCCGGCTATCACATCGTCTCCATGCCGACGCTCGACGAGTTGAAGCAGACGGATGGCTAACCGGCCCTTACGGATCAAGGCGCCACGCTTTGGGCAACCGTTTGGAGAAATGGCTCTCTTTCCAGTAAAGAAAATAATCTTCTCCAGTAAAATTGGATACATTCGCGGAAACTCATTTTAAGGGGATTTCCGCTATAGAGTCCCGCAATCTGGGGACCTTTGAATGACTGCCGTCAGCAACCCGAAGCGAACACCGGTGTTCCGACTGCTCACGATAGCGAGTTCGGGCATTGGCAGTTTTGTCCTCGGCATCTGGGGCCTGAAGCACGGCCTCGGCGATGGGTTTGCCGGCATATCGATGGACATGATGGTCGCGATCATGGCTGCGCTTTGCGCGCTGGCGGCGTCGGTGGCGGCCATGTCGTTCTTCGCCGGCGTCGATGAATCGGCGGATTTCGTCTTCAACGAAACCCATTTCGACAAGCTGACCGGACTGCTGGCGCGCCCGGCGATGGTCGGCAAGGTCGCCGAGGCGGCATGCGCGACAAGCCGGACCGGAGAACCGGTGTTCCTGATCGACATCGACATCGACCGGTTCAAGCAGATCAACGACGCGATCGGCTATACGCAGGGCGACGAGTTGATCCGCGCCTTCACCAAGCGGCTGCAGACCTGCGTGCCCGCACGCGCCCTGGTCGGGCGTATCGGCGCCGGCGAGTTCGCGGTGCTGCTTGCGGATCATCAGATCCAGGGAACGATGGAAAGCATGGTCGAAAGGCTCATCGACGAAATGATGGAGCCCTATGAACTGAGCACCCATCAGCAATCGGTGAGCCTGTCGGTGGGTATCGTGGCCATGCCCAAGGATGGCGTCGATCCGGTCCCTATCCTGCGCCGCTCCAACCTGGCGCTGCAGAATGCGCGCGCCGGCGGGGTCGGCAACTGGTCGGTGTTCAACAGCGAGATGGGGCGTGTCGCCGATCATCGTCAATGGGTCGAATCCGAACTGCACACCGCTTTCGAGCGCGGAGACTTCGACCTGCACTATCAGCCACAGCTCGACCTGCCGACCGGCCGCATCATCGGCTACGAGGCGCTGATCCGCTGGAACCATCCCGAACGCGGCATGATCCCACCCTTGGAGTTCATCCAGATCGCCGAGGAAACCGGGATGATCCACCCGATCGGCGAATGGGTTCTGCGCAAGGCCTGCAGCGATGCCCGTCATCTGCCGGACGACTGTTTCGTCGCCGTTAACATCTCGCCGGTCCAGTTCATGACCAAGGACTTCGTCGGCATCGTGCGCGACACCATGCGGGCCACCGGCATCAAGCCCTCGCGGCTTGAGCTGGAAGTCACCGAGACGGCGATGATGCAGGACCGCGACCGCGCGGCCGCTATCCTGAAAGAGCTTGCCGAAATGGGCATCTCCGTTGCCGTCGACGATTTCGGCACCGGTTATTCGAACCTCAGCTATCTCATCGACTTCTCATTCGGCAAGCTGAAGATCGACCGTTCCTTCGTCAGCCGCATCGATACCGATTCCAGCTCCGGCGCTGTCGTCTCGACCATTGTCGGGCTTTCGCGCGCGCTCGGCGTCAGCATCATCGCCGAAGGCGTCGAGACCGAGAGCCAGGCGACGCTGTTGCGGGCGGCCGGCTGCGAGGTGGTGCAGGGTTATTTGTTCGGCCGGCCGGCGCCGCTCCAGTTCAGGCTTGGCGACGAGCACGCCACCGACGAGGTCCGGCGCGTCGCCAACCTGCATTGAGCAAGTCAGCGCCGAGCGGAAAACACCTTGAACATGCCGTCGCGGGCAAGCTCCGCGTGGCTGGCAAAGGCGGCCGACAGCACGGGCTCGTAGGGAAGCTGACGGTTGGCGACCATGAACAGCCTGCCACCGGGCTTCAACGCCTTGGCCGCCGCGCGGATCATGCCGGCGCCGATCTCCGGCTCCGCAGCACGGCTGCGATGAAAGGGCGGGTTCATGGCGACGACGTCGTAACGGCGCTCGACAGGCTCGGCGAGCAGATCCATCCAGAAGAAGCCTTGCGCCACTGTGTTGGCCAAGTTGCCCTTGGCCGCCTCCAGCGCATCGAAATCGGCCTCATAGAGATCGAGACCCGACAGGCCTGACGAGCGGGCAGCCATCTCAGCCGCGACATATCCCCAACCAGCACAGAAATCGGCCGCATTGCCGCGCAGGTCACTGGGCAAATTGTCGACCAGCAGTTTCGAACCCGCATCGACGCGATCGAAGGAGAACATACCAGGTGCGGTGTGGAACCGCTCCTCGATCAGCAAGGCGGGATTGGCGGCGCGAAGCGTGGCTGCGGCCTGCATATCCACAGGGCGGCGCAGCCAGAAGGCGATGCCGTGATATTTCGGCATATGGCCGTCGAGCGGCACGAGCTCGTCGACGCGCTTGCGCAGGCTAGCAATGCCGTCGTCCTTGCCGCCGGCGACGACGACAAGCCCGCCTGACGCCACGCGCTTGAGGGCCTCGGCGATACGCAGTTCGTTCTGGCCGCGGTGACGGCCCGCGAGCACCAGGGCGGCATCAAATCCGTCCCCCTCGGTTTGCGGCGTGACGGAAAAGCCCGCTGCCTGCAATGCACGGAAATATGGCCGGAAGCCCTGTACGAGATGCAGCGTGGCCTCGAAACCCGACGGCACGCGCAGGCCGGGCTCGGCGCCGAGGAAGAGGATGCGCTCGCCCTTTCGCGGCAAGGCAAGAGCCTCGGCCTCGAACGGATGGAAAAGTGTCTTCAGCGCTTCAGCGGACATGGAAGTGCTCCCAGAGTCTTACGCAATTCCCAAGCGAAAGCGCCTCATACTTTCCTGGAACCGCTCCAAACGAAAACGGGCGCGACATAAGCCGCGCCCGCTTCGATTTTTCCGTCAGATCGCTCAGGCGGCGTCTTCTTCGCCTTCGGCCTTCTTGTCGCGCACGATTTCCTTGCCGGTGGCCTGGTCGACGACCTTCATCGACAGGCGGACCTTGCCGCGCTCGTCGAAGCCCATCAGCTTGACCCAGACCTTGTCGCCTTCCTTGACGACGTCGGAGGTCTTGGCGACGCGCTCGTTGGCGAGCTGCGAGATGTGGACGAGGCCATCACGCGGACCGAAGAAGTTGACGAAGGCGCCGAAGTCGGCGGTCTTGACGACCGTGCCTTCGTAGATTTCGCCGACTTCCGGCTCGGCGACGATGGTGTGGATCCACTTCTTCGCCGCTTCGATCTCCTTGGCGTTCGAAGAAGCGATCTTCACCGTGCCGTCGTCCTCGATGTTGATCTTGGCGCCGGTCTTCTCGACGATCTCGCGGATGACTTTGCCGCCCGAACCGATGACGTCGCGGATCTTGTCGGTCGGGATGTGCATGACCTCGATGCGCGGCGCGAATTCGCCGAGTTCGGGGCGGGCGCCGGTCAGGGCATGAGCCATTTCGCCGAGGATATGCTGGCGGCCGTCCTTGGCCTGATCCAGCGCGATCTTCATGATCTCCTCGGTGATGCCCTCGATCTTGATGTCCATCTGCAGCGAGGTGATGCCGTTGGCGGTGCCGGCGACCTTGAAGTCCATGTCGCCGAGGTGATCCTCGTCGCCCAGGATGTCGGAAAGCACGGCGAAGCGCTCGCCTTCCTTGATCAGGCCCATGGCGATACCGGCAACCGGCTTGGCCAGCGGCACGCCGGCATCCATCAGCGCCAGCGAGGTGCCACAGACGGTGGCCATCGAGGACGAGCCGTTGGACTCGGTGATCTCCGAGACGACGCGCAGCGTGTAGGGGAACTGGTCAGCGCTCGGCAGCATCGGACGGATGGCGCGCCAGGCGAGCTTGCCGTGGCCGATTTCGCGGCGGCCCGGCGAACCCATGCGGCCGGTCTCACCGACGGAATAGGGAGGGAAGTTGTAGTGAAGGAGGAACTTCTCCTTGTACATGCCGGTCAGCGAATCGACATACTGCTCGTCTTCGCCGGTGCCGAGCGTGGCAACGACCAGCGCCTGGGTCTCGCCACGGGTGAACAGCGCCGAACCATGGGTGCGCGGCAGGACGCCGACTTCGGAAACGATCTTGCGGACCGTCTTCAGGTCGCGGCCATCGATGCGCGAGCCGGTGTCGAGGATGTTCCAGCGCACGACCTTGGCCTGCAGTTCCTTGAACACCGAGCCGATCTGCTCGGAGGTGTACTTGGCCTCTTCGCCTTCGGCCGGAGCAAAGGCTGCCTTGACCTTCGCCTTGACGGCGTCGACGGCGGCATAGCGCTGCTGCTTGTCGGTAATCTTGTAAGCCTCACGAAGCTCGTCGCCGACGATCTTCAGCATCTCGGCTTCGAGCGCGGAATAATCCGGCGCGGTGAAGTCGCGTGGCTCCTTGGCGGCAACTTCGGCCAGCTTGATGATGGCGTCGATGACCGGCTGGAAGCCCTTGTGGCCGAACATGACAGCGCCGAGCATCAGCTCTTCGCCAAGTTCCTTGGCTTCCGACTCAACCATCAGCACGGCGTCGGCGGTGCCGGCGACGACGAGGTCGAGCTTGGATTCCTGCATTTCGTCGATGTGCGGGTTGAGGACGTATTCGCCGTTGATGTAGCCGACGCGCGCACCGCCGACCGGGCCCATGAAGGGAACGCCCGACAGGGTCAGAGCGGCCGAGGTGGCTACGATCGACAGGATGTCCGGATCATTCTCGAGGTCATGCTGGACGACCGTGACGACGATCTGCGTGTCGTTCTTGTAGCCGTCGGCGAAGAGCGGACGGATCGGGCGGTCGATGAGGCGCGAAACCAGCGTTTCCTTTTCGCTCGGACGGCCTTCCCGCTTGAAATAGCCGCCCGGGATCTTGCCGGCGGCATAGGTCTTTTCCTGGTAGTTGACGGTCAGCGGAAAGAAATCGAGGCCAGGCTTGGGCTCCTTCATCGAAACGACGGTGGCCAGAACCTTGGTCTCGCCGTAGGTGGCGAGCACAGCGCCGTCAGCCTGACGGGCGATCTTGCCGGTTTCGAGGATGAGCGGGCGACCGCCCCATTCGATTTCCACTTTGTGCTGATTGAACATGTCTTGTCCTTTGTATGAGGAAGGGCCGCGCCGTTTCAGCGTGCGCGGGTGCCCTTTCTTCTGGCTTCCTTTCTCGGGCAGCCACGGGCAAGACAACGGGAGGCTCGGGTCTGTCGGCACGGTGGCCATACGAGCGTCCTGCAATCCTGCCCCATGACCGTCCATGGGCGGCTCCGAGTGGCCCTCTGCACGCTCGAAGCCGGATATGGCCAATCGATCGATCGGCCTGCGCATGACCCCGAAACCCACGGCTTACGGAACGCGTCATGCGCAATTCAACTTTTCGGAGCGTCCGTCCGGCATCCCGATGGGCTGCGCGGCGCTCCAGTCCTGCATTCGAGATCGGATTGGTCCGGTGCTCGAATGCGCGACCGGCGGACTCCTTGAGGGAGCCCGCCGGTCAATTCGTCAACGGCGCAGACCGAGCTTCTCGATCAGTGTCTGATAGCGCGCGTCGTCCTTGCGCTTGAGGTAATCAAGCAGGCTGCGGCGCTGGGACACGAGAGCGAGCAGACCACGGCGGGAATGGTTATCCTTCTTGTGGTCCTTGAAATGGTCGGTCAGGTTCTTGATGCGCTCGGAAAGGATGGCCACCTGGACTTCCGGAGACCCGGTATCGCCCTTGGCGGTCGCGAATTCACCCATCAATTCCTTCTTGCGCTCGGCAGTAATCGACATCGTGTTTTTCCTTATCTGTTTGAGGAAACGGGTCGCCCTCAGCCGGGATGTCGTCCAGCAGGGGCCGGTGCAAGCAAAGCGTCGTGGCGCTATGCTGCGGCGCATATAGTGCAATTCCCGGCAAAACACCAGCCCAATTCACCAAGCCGGCTTTTCAGCCCCAAATGCCCGGTTTTATCGGCGTCAGAGCCATTTCTTCCATTTGAAGAAGGCAATCAAGCCGACCGCGACAAGCAGCATGAAGACGAGTGCCGCCGGATAGCCATAGTAAGACCGCAGCTCCGGCATGTTCCATGGCGAGGTATCGGGACTGAAATTCATGCCCCAGACGCCGACCAGGAAGGTGAGCGGCATGAAGATGACCGAGACGATGGTGAGATAGCTGATGACGTCGTTGGTGCGCGCCTGGCTCAGCGACAGATGCATCTCGATCAGCCCGGTCAGCATGTCGCGCTGGGTCTCGACCAGTTCGATCAGCCTGAGTGAGTGGTCGAGCGTGTCATTGAGGAAGACCTTGGTCTCGGCTCCAACATAGGGCACGTCGTTGCGGATCAGCGTCGCCAATGCATCGCGCATCGGCCACAGCACGCCCTTCAGCACGTTGGCGTCGCGCCGCAATTCGTGCAGTTGCCGCATCTGATGCTTGTGCGGCGAATGCAGCATCTCATCCTCGATGCCGTCGACCAGGTCGCCGGCCGCCTCGATCGGCGGGAAATAGCTGTCGACGATGGCGTCGATCAACGCGTAGGCCAGATAGTCGGCGCCGCGCGTGCGCAAGCGGTTGGGCGCCGAACTCTCGATGCGCTTGCGCACCGGGTCGAACGGATCGCCCTCGCGCTCCTGGAAAGTGACGACGAAGTTCTCTCCGACGAAGACGGCGATCTGCTCGTAGCGATGCGCGGTGACATCGTCGATCATGCGCACGACGACGAAGGCATGATCCTCGAAGAAGTCGACCTTGGGCCGCTGGCCGGTGTTGACGACATCCTCCAGCGCCAGCGGATGCAGGCTGAAGATGCGGCCGATCTCCTTGATCAGCTGGATGTTGGCGAGGCCGGTGCAGTCGAGCCAGATCACCGGCCATTTGTGGCAATTGGCCTCGACATCGTCGATGCTGGCATTGTCGATGGTCTTGAACTTCTGCGGCGAGATCAAGGTCAGCCGCAATTCGGAGCGTCGCGCCGCCGGATCGGCGATCAGCGTGCCCGGCGAAGCGCCTACCGGCGGCCGCCTCATCTTTACAGGCGCCCGCTTCTTCACCGCCTCGACCTTTGCCATGTGCCCCTCGAGCGTAGAGTCGATGTGAAGTTAGCCGAGAGCCGTCAACCGGCAAAGACCCGCTTGGGCTTGAACATGCCTTGTTCGATCGCGCCGATGGCCACCAGCTTGCCGCGAGCCGTCGCGCAGGCTTCCTCGGCCTCGACAGGCGCATCGCGGCCGCGAATGATGACCGGATTGCCGAGGCGGATCTTGGTCGCCGCATCGTCGCTGATGGCGATCTGCGGCAGGCAGTCGAGAGCCGCCGACGTGTCGACAAGAAGCGCGTCGATCGCGCCGAAGTCCACTGGCACGTCAATCGCATCGGCGTCGTCGGCAGGCTCCGGCTTGTCCTCGCCTTGCGCACCGAAACGGGCCGCTTCCAGCTCGGCGATGGTGACGAAATCCTCCGATGTGAACGGATCGACCTCGACCCGGCGCAAATTGCTGATATGGCCGAAGCAGCCGAGATCGCGGCCCATGTCACGGGCCAGGGAACGCACATAGGTGCCCTTGCCGCATTCGACCTCGAAAACGGTATGGTCGGCGTGGTGTTCGACCACGTCGAGGCGGCCGATCTCGATCTCGCGCGCGGGAATATCGACTGTCTCACCTTCGCGGGCGAGGTCGTAGGCGCGTTCGCCCGCGATCTTGATGGCCGAAAATTGCGGCGGCGTCTGCATGATGACGCCGGTGTATTTCGGCAGCAGCGCCTTGACCTCGGTCTCCGCCGGACGCAGGTCTGAACTCTTCGTCACCGGTCCTTCAAGGTCGTCGGTCGAGCGCTCCTGCCCCCAGGCGACGGTGAAGCGGTAGATCTTGGCGCCATCCTGCACATAGGGGACGGTCTTGGTGGCTTCACCGAGCGCGATCGGCAGCATGCCGGAGGCCAACGGATCGAGCGTGCCGGCATGACCGGCCTTTTCCGCCTGGAACAGCCATTTGATCTTGGACACGGCCTCGGTCGAGCCCATGCCCACGGGCTTGTCCAGCACCACCCAGCCGGAGACCGGCCGGCCCTTCTTCTTGCCGCGGCGCCCCATTATTCGCTGTCCTTGTCGTCTTTGGCCCTGTCGTCTCTGGTCTTGTCGTCGTCCGCATCGAGATCGCGCGCCACTTCAGGCGACTTCAGCAGATCGTTGATCCTGGCGAAATTGTCGAAGGAGGTGTCGAGCTTGAAGCGGAACTCCGGCATGAACTTCATCTGCCGCAGAGCGCCGGAGACACGGCCGCGGACGAATTTCGCATGCCTGTTCAACGCCTCCACAACAGCATTCGCGTCTTTGGCGCCAAGCGGCGAAACGAAAGCGGTGGCAACCCTCAGGTCGGGCGACATGCGCACTTCCGAGACCGACACAACGGTATTTTCGATCAGCGGATCGATGATCTCCCCGCGCTGCAACGTTTCGGACAGCGCGTGGCGCACCTGTTCGGCAACGCGCAGCATACGCTGGGACGGGCTGGATGTGGTTGGACGGGGCATTTTTCTCAATCCTGAAAGCGTGAGGCACGGGATAGGACCGTGCCGCATGTCTCATATGTCAACGCATCGGCCCGAAATCGAATTCGGTTTCGAAAAGCACGATGCGCAATTTCACAATAAACTCCAGGCGACGGTCTTTCGACCACCGCCTGGCATGGACAAGTCACGTGAACTCAGAGCGTCCGGGTCACCATCTCGACGCGGAAGCACTCGATGACGTCGCCGACGCGCATGTCCTCGTAGTTCTGGAAGGCCATGCCGCACTCCTGGCCGCCGGGGACTTCCGAAACCTCGTCCTTGAAGCGCTTCAGCGTCTTCAGCGTGCCTTCGTGAATGACGACGTTGTCGCGGATCAGGCGCACGCCCGCGCCACGCTCGACCTTGCCTTCGGTGACACGGCAGCCGGCGATCTTGCCGACCTTGGTGATGTCGAAGATCTCGAGGATCTCGGCATTGCCGATGAAGGTCTCGCGACGCTCCGGCGACAGCAGGCCCGACAAAGCCGCCTTCACATCATCTACCAGGTTGTAGATGATCGAGTAGTAGCGGATTTCGATGCCCGCGGCGGCTGCCGCGGCACGTGCCTGTGCGTTGGCACGGACGTTGAAGCCGATGATTGCCGCACCAGACGTTTCCGCCAGCGAGACGTCGCTTTCGGTGATGGCGCCGGCGCCAGCATGGACGATGCGCGCACGCACCTCGTCGGTGCCGAGCTTGTCCAACGCGGCGTTGATCGCCTCGATCGAACCCTGCACGTCACCCTTGATGACCAGCGGGAATTCCTTCAACCCGCTCGTCTGCAACTGCGACATCATCTGTTCGAGCGAGCCGCGCTGGCCGGCATGCTTGGCCACCGCCTTCTCGCGCGCCAGACGCTGGCGATACTCGGTGATCTCGCGAGCGCGGGCCTCGTTGTTGACCACGGCAAAGCGGTCGCCGGCCTGTGGTGTGCCCTGAAGGCCGAGCACCTCGACCGGCATCGCCGGCGGCGCTTCCTTGATCTGCTCGCCGCGATCGTTGACCAGAGCGCGTACGCGACCCCATTCGTTGCCGGCGACGAGGATGTCGCCCGGCATCAAGGTGCCGGTCTGCACCAGCACGGTGGCGACGGGGCCACGGCCCTTGTCGAGTTGCGCTTCGATGACGACACCCTCGGCGGTACGGTCCGGATTGGCCTTCAGGTCGAGGATTTCGGCCTGCAGCAGGATCGCCTCCAGCAGCTTGTCGAGATTGGTGCCCTTGGTCGCCGACACTTCGACGTCAAGCACTTCACCGCCCATCGATTCGACGAAGACCTCATGGCGCAGCAGTTCGGAGCGCACCTTCTGCGGATCGGCGTCATGCTTGTCGATCTTGTTGATGGCCACGATGATCGGAACGCCGGCGGCCTTGGCATGGCTGATCGATTCGATCGTCTGCGGCATGACGCTGTCGTCGGCCGCCACCACCAGGATAGCGATGTCGGTGGCCTGGGCGCCGCGGGCACGCATCGCCGTGAAGGCAGCGTGGCCGGGCGTGTCGATGAAGGTGATCTTCTGACCGTTCTTCTCGACCTGATAGGCACCGATATGCTGGGTGATGCCGCCGGCCTCGCCGGAGACGACATTGGCGTTGCGGATGGCATCGAGCAGCGAGGTCTTGCCGTGGTCGACGTGGCCCATGATGGTCACGACCGGCGGACGCGGCACCAGGTCCTCGGCGTTGTCGGCGATGTTGAACAGGCCTTCCTCGATGTCGGATTCGGCGACGCGGCGGACCGTGTGGCCGAATTCGGTGGCGACCAGTTCGGCCGTGTCGGCGTCGATGACGTCGCCCGGCTTCAGGATCTGACCCTGCTTCATGAAGAACTTGACCACATCGACCGCACGTTCGGACATGCGCTGCGCCAGTTCCTGGATGGTGATGGTCTCGGGCAGGATCACTTCGCGCATGACTTTCTCGCGCGGCTCATTGTGCATCGCGCGCTTGAACTTCTCCTGACGGCGACGCATCGACGACAGCGAACGGGCTCGCGCATCCTCGTCGGAAAGCGCGGAATTCAGCGTCAGCTTGCCACGGCGACGATCTTCCTCGCCCTTGGTCGGCTTGGCCGGACGCGCCACTTCGGGCGTGACCAGGCGACGCACCGGCGCGCCCGCGCCAGCCCGCTTCGGCTTGACCTCTTCTTCGTCCGCCGTTGCCAGTTCCGCGGCCAGCGGCGCGCGGCGGCGTGCTTCTTCCTCGGCACGGCGGCGCGATTCGGCCTCGGCCTGCAGCCGTGCCTCTTCCTCGGCCTGGCGGCGTGCGGATTCCTCGCGCTCGCGCTTGCGGCGCTCTTCGTCCTCGGCCCGGCGCTTGGCTTCCTCGGCGGCGCGCTGACGGTCTTCGACCTCGCGGACCTTGGACCCTTCCAGCGCCCTGCGGCGGGCTTCCATCTCGCTGCGCGACAGTTCGTTCAGCACCATGCCGCTGCGCTCGACCGGAGCCGGCGGGGCAGGCGGAGGCGCAGCCTTCGGCGCTTCCTGCACGACTGGGGCCGCCGCGACCGGCGGCTTCGGCGTGAAGACGGGCACAGGGGCCGCGGCAGCCGGCTCCGGCTTGTCGCCGGGCAGCGAGAATTTGCGCTTCTTGGTCTCGACCACGACCGACTTGGTACGGCCATGCGAGAAGTTCTGGCGCACGGTGCCCTGTTCCATGCCGGGGCGCTTCAGCGTCAAGGTCTTCTTAGGTGTAACACTCAACGTCTTGTCGTCGCCCGATTTCGTATCGCTCATTCCATATCCTCTGCGGCCTCATCTTCGTCAGCAACGGCCGCAAGCATTGCCAGATCGTCCGGGGTACCGCCCCGATACCGGTCGAGCGCAACCATGCGCTTCTGGACCGCCTTACCCGCGTCTCCCGCGAGGACGGCAGCATGTATCACATTTGTACCCCCCAATGCCAAGCTCAACTCGGCCTCGGAGAAAAGTTTGTAGGCAAGGATGGAAGGGCCGCCGATATGGACGGTCGCCCGCCGCGCCTGGCTGATCTTGCGCACGCCATCGTCCGACGCTTCGCTTGCGTGGAGCACGAAAAGCGCCAGTCCGCCGCGCACGGCACTCTCAACCTTGGTGGCGCCAAGAGAAATTGCGCCTGCCTTGCGGGCGAGACCCAACATGCCCAGAGCGGATCTGGAAAGCAGCCCATCGACCATGCCGCCAAGATCCGGCGGCACAACCACCTGTGCCTTGAAGGCGCGGGCAAAAAGGTTCTTGGCCGCCGCCTTCTCAATATGTAGACGGTCGGCACTCACCCAGCAACCGCGGCCGGGCAGATTTCTCTTGAGATCGGGAACGACGGCCGAATCCGGGCCGACGACGAACCGGATCAGTTCATCCGGTTCGGCCTGCTTGCGGGTAACGATGCAGGTGCGATCGTTCATCTCGTCCAAGGGCGGGTTGTGTGCGATGCGGTTTCACCTCACGCACCAACGGCTTCGTCAGCCGATGCTTCTTCGGCCGCAAGCTCGTCTTCGGAAATCCAGCCGGCCTTGAGACGGGCGTTGAGCACCATCTGTTCGGCATCGGCGCGCGAAACACCGTGATTGGCCAGCACGCCCGGATAGACCTTGGTCTCGCCGTCCTTGCGTTCCTTCCAACCGGTCAGGTCGTCGGCGGCATAGCCGGCGAAATCCTCGATCGTCTTCACGCCATCCTCGCCGAGCGTCACCATCATGGCGGTGGTGATGCCGGGGATTTCGCGCAATTCGTCCTTGACGCCCAGCGCCTTGCGCTTCTCGTCGTGCTCGGCCTCGATCTTTTCGAGGTACTCGCGGGCGCGGGTCTGGATTTCGGAAGCGGTGTCGTCGTCGAAGCCGTCGATCGAGGCGATTTCGCCGGCGTCGACATAGGCGACCTCCTCGACGCTGGTGAAGCCTTCGGAGGCCAGCACCTGGCCGACCATCTCGTCGACATCGAGGGCTTCCATGAACAGCGCCGAGCGCTCGACGAATTCCTTCTGGCGGCGCTCGGATTCCTCGGCCTCGGTCAGGATGTCGATATCCCAGCCGGTGAGCTGCGAGGCGAGACGCACGTTCTGGCCGCGGCGGCCGATGGCCAGCGACAGCTGATCGTCGGGAACCACCACTTCGATACGCTCGGCATCCTCGTCGAGCACGACCTTGGCGACTTCCGCCGGCTGCAGCGCATTGACGATGAAGGAGGCGGCCGAGGGCGACCACGGAATGATGTCGATCTTCTCACCCTGCAGTTCGCCGACGACGGCCTGGACGCGGCTGCCGCGCATACCGACGCAGGCGCCGACCGGATCGATCGAACTATCACGCGAGATGACGGCGATCTTGGCGCGCGAGCCCGGGTCGCGGGCGACCGACTTGATCTCGATGATGCCGTCATAGATTTCCGGCACTTCCATGGTGAACAACTTGGCCATGAACTGCGGATGCGTACGCGACAGGAAGATCTGCGGGCCGCGCTGCTCGCGGCGCACGTCGTAGACATAGGCGCGGACGCGGTCGCCATATTTGTAGTTTTCGCGCGGAATGAGCTCGTCGCGGCGGATGATCGCCTCGCCACGGCCGAGATCGACGATGACATTGCCATATTCGACACGCTTGACGGTGCCGTTGACGATCTCGCCGATGCGGTCCTTGTATTCGTCATACTGGCGGTCGCGCTCGGCCTCGCGCACCTTCTGCACGATGACCTGCTTGGCGGACTGCGCGGCGATGCGGCCGAAATCCATCGGCGGCAGCTGTTCGGCGATGAAGTCGCCGAGCTGCGCGTCGGGATTGCGCTCGCGAGCCGAGGAAATGGCGATCTGGGTGGCGTAGTCGTCGACCTTTTCGACCACTTCCATCAGCCGCTGCAGCTTCATCTCGCCGGTGTTCGGGTTGATGTCGGCGCGGATGTTGGTCTCCTGGCCGTAACGCGAACGCGCCGCCTTCTGGATCGCATCGGCCATGGCGGCGATGACGATCGACTTGTCGATCGACTTTTCACGCGCGACGGCGTCGGCAATCTGCAGCAGTTCAAGTCTATTGGCGCTTACAACCATGTTTTTTCTCCCGAGCCTGTTTGCCGGACTTTTCGGCCCGGCAGCTCAATCAACTTTCCTGTTCGTGTTCTTCCGTGGCGTCCGCTTCCGCACCCTCGGGCGCGTCGTCATCCGGTTCGCCGCGGCGTTTCTTGGCTTCCTTGCGCGCCCTGTTGTCCTTCGACAACGCATCGCGGATGAGATCGTCGGTCAGGATCAGCCGGGTTTCGGCAATGGCGTCGTAAGGCACGCGCACCGTCGGTTCCTCGCCATAGGCCGCCTTGTCGCGCTCGATCAGCACGTCGTTCTCACCAGCCTCGGCGATCTTGCCCTTGAAGCGCTTGCGATCCGCGACGATGACCGATGTTTCCATCTTCACCAGATGACCGGTCCAGGTCACGAAATCGGATTTGCGCACCAACGGCCGGTCGATGCCGGGCGAAGAGACTTCGAGATGATAGGCCTTTTCGATCGGATCATCGACGTCGAGCGCCGGCGACACCGCGCGGCTGACCTCTTCGCAATCCTCGACGGTCATGGTGCCGTCCTCGCGTTCGGCCATGATCTGCAGCGTCAGTCCGTTCTGGCCGGACAGATGCACCCGCACGAGGCGAAAGCCGATGCCGCGCAGCACCGGCTGAACGATCAGCGCAATGCGCGCATCGATGCCGCTTTCGCGGATGATGCGGTCGTCACCTTCGCTTGCCGTTGCAGTCATCAAGTACCTGTCGTTTCGAACCTATCGGCAGGTAATAAAAAAGAGCGGGACCGGGTGGACCCACTCTTCGTCATACCGACCAAGAATTTGAGGTTGATATAAACGAACATGGCCTGTGTTTCAAGCCCGCCGTGCCGAACCGGCAAAAGGGCTGACAGCGTCAGCATTGCTCCAGGCGCATGGCCACCATGCGCCAATCCCCCTGTGAGAGCCGGCGGAGCGCTCTTATTTGTTAGCCACGACACGAACAGAAGAGGCGCGCGGTGGCGCGCGAAAGGACAAGATCATGAGCAATCGCAGACTGTTTTCCGCCTTGGGCGAGATCTTCACCGCATTCGGCGGCGCCGTTGCCGCGTCACGCTCGGTGGAAGCCGGGCGCAAGCCTCGCGCCGACGATTTGCGCAAGCTCGGCATGGATCCGGCCATCTTCAACAGAATCGGCCGTTTCTGAAAATCTGGCGAGGGGCGCGCCTATTTCCTGACAAAGGTCAGATAGGCAGGCCGCCGGCCCTCGCGAACGGCCTTCGCCTCGTAACGCGTGCCTGGCCAGCGCTCATAGGGGCGATGCCAGTCGGCGGCTTCGGCCGCCTGCCATGCGAAGGCGCCATGCGCCCGGCAATGCAGCAAGGTCCAGTTCACATAGGTGTCGATATCGGACGCGAAGCGGAATTTTGAGCCCGGTTTCAAGACCCGCGCGAAACGCTCGAGATTGACCGGACTGACGAAACGCCGCTTCCAGTGCTTCTTTTTCGGCCATGGATCTGGATAGAGAAGATCGATGCCGTCGAGCGAGGCCGGCGGCAGCCAGTCGAGCAGCCGGGTGGCGTCATCGTCATGGACCCGCAAATTGGCCAGCGGCGTTGCCCGCACCGCCATCATCATCTTGGCCATGCCGTTGACGAAGGGCTCGACACCGATGAAGCCTGTTGTCGGCGCCTCGATGGCGCGGTGCAGAAGATGTTCGCCGCCGCCAAAGCCGATCTCGAGCCTGACGGCCGAAACGTCACTTTCAAACAGAGTGCGCAGATCCGACGGCGCATCAGCCGTCAGATCGAGCCGGTAGGCGCCAAGCCCGCTTTCCAGGGCCGCCGCCTGCTGCGGACGGACGGGCTTGCCGCGCCGACGACCGAAAAAGGCTTCGGTCGTACGGCTTGGCCTGTCTTGCGGGCTCATCTGGCGGCGCAGGTCTGTCGCAGCGTTCAGGCCGCGACAGCATCCTTGAGCGCCTTGGCGAGATCGGTCTTTTCCCAGGAGAAAGACCCGTCGCGGCCGGCCTTGCGGCCGAAATGGCCGTAGGACGACGTCTTGGCATAGATCGGCTTGTTGAGGTCGAGGTGGCGGCGGATGCCCGACGGCGACAGGTCCATCACCGTGCGCAGCGCATCCTCGAGCTTCGCCTCGTCGACCTTGCCGGTGCCGTGCAGGTCGACATAGACCGACAGAGGCTGGGCGACGCCGATGGCGTAGGAAAGCTGGATGGTGCAGCGGTCGGCAAGCTTCGCCGCCACGACATTCTTGGCGAGATAGCGCGCTGCATAGGCTGCCGAACGGTCGACCTTGGTCGTGTCCTTGCCCGAGAAGGCGCCGCCGCCATGCGGTGCCGCGCCACCATAAGTGTCGACGATGATCTTGCGGCCGGTGAGGCCGGCGTCACCGTCCGGGCCGCCGATGACGAACTTGCCGGTCGGGTTGATGTACCACATGCAATCGTCGGCGATCTTGAGCTCACCAAGCGCCTCGCGGATGTAGGGTTCGACGACCTTGCGGACCTTCTTGGAGTCCCACGTCGCGTCGAGATGCTGGGTCGACAGCACGATCTGCGTTGCCTCGGCGGCCTTGCCGTCGACGTAGCGGACGGTGACCTGGCTCTTGGCGTCCGGGCCGAGCCTGCCGGCCTCGCCGTTGTTTTGGTGGCGGGCGGCGGCCAGCAGTTCGAGGATCTTGTGGCTGTAGTAGATCGGCGCCGGCATCAGGTCCGGCGTCTCGCGGCAGGCATAGCCGAACATGATGCCCTGATCGCCCGCACCTTCCTCGCCTTGGCGGTCGGCGGCGTTGTCGACGCCCTGGCCGATGTCGGGCGACTGGCCGTGCAGGAGAACCTCGATCTTGGCCGTCTTCCAGTGGAACCCGGCCTGCTCGTAGCCGATCTCTCGGATCGCCTTGCGGGCGACGGATTTGAATTTTGCCGGATTCACCACCGGGTGGCCCGCGGCGTCCTTGAGGATGTTGCCAGCCTTGTCCTTCTTTAGCAGCGTCTCGGGAACGCGCACTTCGCCGGCGATGACGACGCGGTTGGTGGTCGCGAGCGTCTCGCAGGCGACACGGACTTTCCATGGGTCCATGCCGGTCTTTTTGGCCTCACGGTAGACCAGATCGACAATCTCGTCGGAGATCCGGTCACAGACTTTGTCGGGATGGCCCTCGGCAACGGATTCCGAGGTAAAGAAGTAGTTCTGCCGCGTCACGGGTGTCCCCTCTTGAAAAACGATCGGCAGGCTGCCGATTTTGGCGCGCCACGTGTTAGCGGGGCAAAGCGTCGCTCGTCAAGCGTTGCCGCCATGCTGGCACGACTGTCGATGTCGATATCTTGTGCCACCGGCGGCGAATGCCGCCGGTTCGAGGTGTATCGAGGGTCAGTCGAGATCTTCGGCGGCGAGCGACTTCACCAGGTCGATGATCCTGCGGCGGACCTTGACGTCGGCGATCTTGACGAAGGCCCGGTTGAGCTGAAGGCCTTCGGGACTGCCGCAGAATTCGACGGCGAAAGCCATCGACGCATCCTCGGAAAAGCCGCGGCCGGCCGCCGCCTCCTGGCCCGGCGCATCCTCGAAGAAGAAGGCGACGGGCACGCCGAGTATCGAGGCTATCGCCTGCAGCCGGCTGGCGCCGACGCGGTTGGTGCCCTTTTCATATTTCTGGATCTGTTGAAATGTGATGCCGAGATTTTCGCCCAGCTTTTCCTGGCTCATTCCGAGCATGTTGCGGCGAAGCCGGATGCGGCTTCCAACGTGAATGTCTATGGGATTGGGTTTCTTCTTGTTTTCTTCTGTCATTTTTTCCTCGCCGAATTTTTTCGGCTTTGTGATTTTTTCCCGCCCAAAAAAAGCCGGAGGCGACTGCCCCAACAGACCGATCCACCGACTTCGAGAAATTTTCAGGCGATACAGTATGAGTTTCTAATGTGTCGACTGTCAATTCACCCGTAGCCTTTGCCTTACGCTCAACAGCGCTCCCCCGAGCGCAAACAGCAACATGATCAGCATTCCGTTAATGCGCCTCTGGCCCGAGGAAATGACCGTCTGTCCGGCAATCGGCACCTTCACATCGATGGCTCCGCGCGCGTCGATGGCCAGTGCATCGACGATGCGTCCGTGTGGATCGACGACGGCCGAGATGCCGTTGTTGGCAGCACGCAGCAAGGGCAATCCGTTCTCCACCGCGCGAATCTGGGCCTGCCTGAAATGCTGATACGGTCCCGGTGTGTCCCCGAACCAGGCATCATTGGTAACGTTCACAATAAGCTGTGCTGACGCAGCGTCAACTGCCACAAGATCGGGAAAGATCACCTCGTAACAGATAAAAGGCAGGGCACGGATGCCGCCCGGCAGTGTGATGGCGTGGCGCTCGTTGCCGGCAGCGAACGTCACCGGTCCGGCGACAAGCTGCGCGATGCCGAAACGGTTGAGCAGGTCGCCGAAAGGCAGGTACTCGCCGAACGGCACCAGATGGACCTTGTCGACGGCATCGACGATTTCGCCCCTGTCGTTGATCGCCACCACGGAATTGTAATAGCGGCTGTCAGTGCTGGCCGCCGAGCCGCCTTCCTCGCGAACGACGCCGGCGATCAGCATCTGGCCATCGGCCAGCATGTCGCCCAGCGCCGTCAACGCGTCGGGGCGCTCGGTGAAGAGGAACGGCACCGAGGTTTCCGGCCAAAGAATGAGCTGTGGCTTGGCGTGACCGGGGTCCGGCGCCTTGGCGGACAGGCCGAGCAAGGTGGCGAAGATACGGTCGCGCACCGAGGCATCCCATTTTTCACTGAGGTCGACGGCCGGTTGGACAATGCGGACATCGAGGCTGCGCTCCGCCGGTTTTTCAGGAGCGGCAAGCCGGATGTAGCCGAAACCGACATGGGCCGATGCAAGCAGGCCGAACAGCGCCGCACCCAGGCGCAGATGCCGGCGCGCCGCGAGCAGCGCCGGCAATGAAAAGAGGAACACGGCAAGCACGTTCATGCCGATCATGCCGGTCACCGACACGCTCTGCATGAGGAGAGGCACCGGCATTGCTGCGTAGCCTATGGCATTCCAGGGGAAACCGGTGAACAGGAAGCCGCGCAGCCACTCCATCAGCCCGAAGCCGAAGGCAAGGGCGGCGATGCGGCCGATATCGCTGCTCCACAGAAGCCGGGCGACCATCGTCGCGAAGCCGTAGAAAAAGGCGAGCGCGAAGGGAATGCCGACCACGGCGAAGGGCAGCGCCCAGGCAAAGTCGTCTGCCTCGACCAGCAACGCCGAGCCGATCCACCAGAGGCCGGCGAGGAAATAGCCGAAGCCGAACCACCAGCCGACGGCGAAGGCCGGCCGCAAGCGTCTGAAAAGGCTGCCTGAAGCTTCGCCGGTCGCGCCGTCGAGCAGCCAGACCAGCAGCGGAAACGAGATGAAGCAGGCAGCGAAGAAATCATAGGGCGCCTGGCCAAGCACCGCCAGCGCCCCGGCAAGAAAGGCCAGGAGCGCACGCCGCCAACCCCAAAGCAGAATTATCCGGCCGGTCAGGCGCTCCATGCATACTTCCGAGTCGCGCGAATCAGGACGCAAGATTTATCAGGCCGCGGCCCGCGCTCCAAACGCCTGCCTGTCAGCCGCGATGATCCGATCGCGCTCTGGAGGGCGTCGCGTTGAAACGGATTCATGCGACGCGCTTTAGAGCTTTGTTTTTATGCATGTCGTTCTCCCAAACCGAGGTCACTTTTGGGGCGACATGCATTACCGGTGCCAGCCGTCGATGCGCAGGCCGCTCAGCCGCTCGGCCTCTTCGCGGGAAACGCAACGGATGGGCTGGGTGAAGGTCCAGACATGGCCCTCGCGATCGCGAGCCCGATACTGGCGTTCGCCGTAGAACTGGTCCGTCGGCTCCTGGATTATGTCGGCGCCGGCCGCCCGCGCCTTCTCGCAATGCGCCTCCAGGCCATCCCTGAGCCTGACATAGACCGACTGCGTGTTCTTGCCCGAGACCGAAGCCGGGCTCGCGACATAATCGCTCCATTCGGAATCGACGATGATGTAGCAGTCGCCGAACCGCATCTCGGCGTGGACGAGGTTGCCGTCGGCATCGCTCACCACCATGCTGCGCTCGAAGCCGAAAGCCGCTTCGAGCCACGCCAGCGCTGCGCGCGGATCTCTGTAGAAGACACCGGAACCCAGACTTGAATGCTTGAACGGGTCGTCCACCGTCATCTGCAGCGGAAACTCAAGCCTGTTCGGTGCGGGCCGTGGCGCGGCGACGGCGTTCGCCCTTCTGGCTTTGCACGATGCGCACGCGCTTGACGCGGCGCGGATCGGCATCGAGGACATGGAACTCGAAGCCCGGAATGGCCTGCACCACCTCGCCGCGCGCCGGCACGCGGCCGAGCGTGTTGAAGATCATGCCGCCGATGGTGTCGACATATTCGCCATGTTCGCCGGCGGCGAAATCCTCGCCGATCATCTTGGCGACCTCGTCGATCTCGGCCTTGCCGTCGACGATGAACACGCCGTCTCCGGCCTGGGTGATCATCGGCTCGTCGTCGTCATGCTCGTCCTCGATGTCGCCGACGACCATTTCGACAATGTCCTCGAGCGAGACAAGCCCGTCCGTGCCGCCATACTCATCGATGACCAGCGCCATCTGCGTGCGCGTTGTCTGCATCCGGCCCATCAGGTCGGAAGCAAGCATCGAGGGCGGCACGAACAGAACCTGGCGGATCAGATTGAGCTCGCCGATGGTGCGCGCGAGGTCGACCTGGGCAAGATCGAGTTGCGTGGCGACGGGCGTCTTCCTGGTGGTGCGCCCCTTCTTGACGCGCGCGAGCTTGGTGATGTGGGCCAGCACGTCGCGGATATGGACCATGCCGCGCGGGTCATCGAGCGTCTCGGAATAGACCGGCATGCGGGAATGGCCGGATTGTTCGAAGGTGCCCAGGAGATCGCCGAGTGTCGTGGTGATCTCGACCGCCTCGATATCGGCGCGCGGCACCATGACATCCTCGACGCGCACTTCACGCAGGCGCAGGATGTTGTTGAGCATGGCGCGCTCGCCGGGCGAGAAGGCGCCGGCATCGCTCGCCGTCTCGGCCAGAGCGTCGGCGATTTCCTCGCGCAGGCTGGTGCCATTACGTTGCCTGAACAGGCCCAAAACACGGTCGAACAGGGAGGGTCCGGCAGGCGTAGGCTCGCTGGCTGCGCTGCCGGCGCTGGCAGCACCAGAGGTAACGGTACTCGGACTTGATCCCTCTTCCGACGTATCGGAAGCCTTGGGCGCACTGCCGGCGTCAGGGCGGGCGGCAGTCTCTGGTTTGTCGTTCATCGTCGTCCGGTCAATTGTCAGATGTAGTTACGCGTAGGGATCGGGAATGGCAAGCCTTGCGAGCGCTGCGCGTTCGATGGCCTCCATCTCCTCGGCCTCGGCGTCGGTCTCGTGATCATGGCCCAGCAAATGCAGCAGGCCGTGGATGACGAGATGGGTGATATGGTTCTGCACTGGCTTGTCTTCCAGTGCCGCCTCGCGAGAAACCGTCTCGGCGGCGAGCACGATATCGCCCAGCATCGGCGGCAGCGGGCCGCCTTGTACAAACGGAAAAGCCGGGAAAGACAAGACGTTGGTGGGCTTGTCCTTACCCCGCCATTCGGCATTGAGCGTACGTATATGAGCGTCGTCGGAAAAAACGACGCTGAGTTCGGAACGGCCAGTCACGCCGGTCTCGGTGAAAGCAGCGCCAACCGCACGATCGACCAGCCGTGTCAGGCTTGCCTCATCGGGCCAATCACCCGCTTCGACCGATATATCGATGTCGACGGGAGGCTCCCCGTCGCCGGATAAATTGTCCTCAGGCATGAAGCGGCATCGTCAAAAATCAATTCTCGGCGCCGAGGCCGCGCGCCAGCTTGGCGTCGCGGTCATAGGCCCTGACGATTTCCGCCACCAGCGGATGGCGAACGACATCGACATCGTTGAAACGCACGGTGACCGCGCCGGCCACACCGTCGAGGACGCGCAAGGCTTCGACCAGGCCCGATTTCGTGCTCGGGGGAAGGTCGATCTGGGTGGGATCGCCGGTGACGATCATGCGCGAATTCTCGCCGAGACGGGTCAGGAACATCTTCATCTGCATCGGCGTGGTGTTCTGCGCCTCGTCGAGGATGACCGCGGCATGCGCCAGCGTGCGGCCGCGCATGAAGGCGAGCGGCGCGATTTCAATGACTTCGGCGGCAATGGCGCGCTCGACCTTGTCGGCCGGCATCATGTCGTAGAGGGCGTCATAGAGCGGCCGCAGATAGGGATCGACCTTCTCCTTCATGTCGCCGGGCAGAAAGCCCAGCCGCTCGCCGGCCTCGACGGCCGGCCGCGACAGGATGATGCGCTCGACCATGCCGCGCTCGAGCAGCATCGCCGCATGCGCAACCGCCAGATAGGTCTTGCCGGTGCCTGCCGGACCGATGCCGAACACCAGTTCCGACCGCTCCAGGGCCCGCATATAGGCGTCCTGGTTCAGCGAACGGGCATAGATGGTCTTCTTGCGGGTGGAGATCTGGGCAGCGGAGACCTTGCCCTTGCGCTCCAGCGTCGGCAGGGTCAGTTGATCGTCGGCGGCGACCGCCATGCGCACGGCGCCGTCAACGTCGGACTGGCCGATATCGACGCCCTTCTGCAGAATGCCATAGAGATTGTCCAAGGCACGGCGCGCCTGTTCAGCGGCCGAAGCCGACCCCTTGATGGTCAGCTGGTTGCCGCGCGAGCGGATGTCGACGCCGAGCTTCTGCTCGAGCCGGGCGAGGTTCTCGTCGAACTGACCGTAAAGGGCGCTGGCAAGCTTGTTGTTGTCGAAAGTCAGAACGATGTGCGCCATGTCAGAAGCCCCAGATGCCGGTACCGGGGGCAGGTTCTTCAGCTCTGCTGCGCTCAACCGTCTCTCCTCATCTGCCGAGACCATCAGGCCAATTCGGCGAACAGGCTATTGTAGCCCGTCTTCGTGATTCGCACCTGGATAATGTCACCGATTTCGCCGGCCTTTTCATCAACAATAACCGGCTGCAGCCAAGGTGAGCGGCCGACCTTCTGGCCGGCCTGCCGGCCGGGCTTCTCGATCAGCGTGTCGATGGTGCTGCCGACCAGGCTGGAACCGAAGTCCTGCTGTTGCTTCAACAGCAGTGCCTGCAGCCGCTGCAAGCGCTCGTCCTTGACTGTTTCGGGCACATGATCGGCCATTTCGGCGCCCGGCGTGCCGGGGCGCGGCGAATATTTGAACGAAAAGGCCGAGGCGTAGTTCACCTGGCGCACCAGGTCCATCGTCGCCTCGAAATCGGCCTCCGTCTCGCCGGGGAAGCCGACGATGAAGTCACCGGACAAAGCGATATCGGGACGTGCGGCACGGATGCGATCGAGCAGGGCCAGATAATCCCTGGCCGTATGCCTGCGGTTCATCGCCTTGAGGATGCGGTCGGACCCCGATTGCACCGGCAGATGCAGATAAGGCATCAGCGACGGCAGGTCACGGTGGGCTGATATGAGCTCGTCATCCATGTCGCGCGGGTGGCTCGTGGTGTAGCGCAGCCGCGCCAGTCCAGGAATTTCGGCCAGCCGGAACAGCAGGCGGCCAAGGCCCCATTCCTCGCCGTTCGCGCCCTGGCCGTGCCAGGCATTGACGTTCTGGCCGAGCAGCGTCACCTCGCGCACGCCAGCCTCCGCCAGCCGCTCGGCCTCGGCGACGATCTGCGCCACCGGTCGCGACACTTCCGAGCCCCTTGTATAGGGCACCACGCAGAAGGTGCAGAACTTGTCGCAGCCTTCCTGCACGGTGAGGAAGGCGGTGACGCCGCGCTTGATGACCTCGGCGCGCTTGGGCTGCGGCAGATGGTCGAACTTGTCTTCGATGGCGTAGTCGGTCTCGACGATCTTCTCGCCGCCGCGCACCCTCGCCAGCACGTCGGGCAGACGGTGATAGGTCTGCGGCCCGATGACAAGGTCGACGGCCGGCGAGCGCCTGATGATCTCGGCACCCTCGGCCTGCGCCACGCAGCCAGCGACGCCGATCAGCATTTCGCGGCCGGCAATGGCGCGCTCCGCCTTCATGTCGCGGATGCGGCCGAGCTCGGAATAGACCTTCTCCGCCGCTTTCTCCCTGATGTGGCAGGTATTGAGCAGCACCAGGTCGGCCTCGTCGATGGCATCGGTCGCGGTGTAGCCGTCGGCGGCCAGCGCATCGCCCATGCGCTGTGAATCATAGACGTTCATCTGGCAGCCATAGGTCTTGATGAAGACCTTCTTCGCTGCCTTGGCGCGCACTGCCGGCTGTCCGGCCACACTGCCGATGTCGTCGCTTTCAATCGTGTTCAAGTCCATCCGGCGGCTTCTAACGCCTTTCCGTGACAAAAAACAGACGATTCTCGGCGCGCACGCGCAGGCGCAGGATCCAGGCTAGCGGCTCGGGCGCGGATCGGCGAGTGCCGCCTGCATCATCCCGCGCACCTGGCTTTCCATCAGCCTGGCCGTTTCCTTGCGGTTCGAGCCCTTGGCAAACGCGACCGGCTCGCCGAAATGCACTTCGACGTCGAGCGCGCCCTCCGCCATCAGCACCTTGAGGTGCGGAATCAGATCCTCGTCGCCGATCCAGGCCGAGATCGGCCGATGGCGGCGGCCGAGCGGCACGCCGTGCAGGCGCGTATAGGCGATCGCCACCGGCTGGATGAACACCTGCTCGGCCGCGCCCTCCGAAAGCGCCATCGAGGCCGCACCGAACAGCGTGCTCTTGAACGGCAGGACGGCATTGCCGTCGCCGGTCGACCCCTCGGCAAACAGCACCATGGCATCGCCCTTGGCCATGCGACTGGCGATCTCGCTTGCCTGGTCGCCGGAAGAACGCTTGCGTTCGCGCTCGATGAAGACGGTTCGCTGCAGTTTCGACAGCATGCCGATCAGCGGCCAGCCTTCCATATCGGCCCTGGCGATGAACTTCACATCGGCAAAGGACCCAAGCACCATGATGTCGGTCCACGAGATGTGGTTCGAGGCCACCAGCAAGGGGCGCTTGTCGGACAGCGTTCCCTTGACATGGACGCGCATGCCGAGCGCCCTGAGGATCAGCCGGTGCCAGATCTTGAGAATGACGGTTTCCGGCCACCAGCCGGTCTTCATCGACAGGATCTGCAATGGCACCAGGACCAGCGAGCCGGCGACGACAAGGCCCAAGGCCAGGAAAATCCTGATTTTTCCGATCATGCTGTCCTGGCCCTACCCGACCTCTGGCTAGCGAAGATCGCGGCGCATGACAAGCGCGCCGGTCGGCCCGCGATCGGGCGACTTGTAGTAGTCCGGGCGCTTGCCGACTTCGCGGAAGCCCAGCCGACGGTAGAGGGCGATCGCGGCGACATTGGTCTCGTCGACCTCGAGGAACAGCGCTTCGGCGCGCTGTGCGTGCAGTTCGCGCAGCACCGCATCCATCAATTGCCAGCCCAGTCCCTGGCGGCGGTGCGATCGCGCCACCGCGACCGTCAGGATCTCGCCCTCGCCGGCGGCCAGGCGGGCGAGCACAAAGCCGACGGGCGGCTTGGCCCCCTGCCCGGTCTCGCGCGCGGCGTAACCGAACACGGTGTCCTGCTCGAGCAGGGCGGCGAACTCGCCATCGGTCCACGGACGGACAAAGTCCTCGCGATGCAGCACCGAGACCGCAGGGCTGTCGGTGATCCTGAGCGGCTCGAGAGCATAGTCCCGGCGGCGCGGCTGCAGAAAAGGTATGCGCATCAATTTTGTTGCCTCGAAAGAATAAATCCGGCTTGCGGCTTTGCATCCGCGCCGCGCAGGTAAAGTGGTTTCGGCCTTTCGCCCTCGCCTTTGGCGGCGGCCAGACGGGCGTAGGTGAGAACATCAGCGGTCGCCGTCTGAGGCCCGATATCGGAACGCCGGCCCACCGATTCGGCGATCTGCACTGCCGCAGTTCCGGCAAGCGCCGCAGAGGTCTCCCTCGCCAAGGCACTGACTTCCGGCAGCGTGGTCACTGCTGGACCGTAAGTCAAAACTAACGCTCTATCGTACAGTGCTGCATGGATTTCCTCGCGACCGGCATCCAGCGCCGCCAGCACGGCGCGGCCGGGAAATGCCAGTGCGGCCTCGGCGGCCAAAGCTTCGAGCGTCGTCACGCCGATCGCCGGGATTTTCAGCGCCAGCGCCAGGCCACGCGCCGTGGAGACACCGACGCGCAGGCCGGTGAAGGAACCGGGGCCGACGGAAACGGCAATGGCGCCAAGGCCAGGGTAGTCGGTTGCGGCGGCCTTCAGCGCCTCGGCGATGACCGCCATCAGGTGCTCGGCATGGCCCTTGCCGAGATCGAGCACCGCACGGCCAAGCTCTCGCCCGGCCGCCGCGTCGTAGACGCAGGCGGCGCAGAGGCTGGCGGCACAGTCGATGGCAAGCACTTTCATGAAACGACCGGTTCCGAGAAACACTTCCCTGTGCCCGCCAGGGCGCGCCACCGCAAGCATAATTTGTTAAGCGGCTTCGGTTCCGCCAGCGGGCTGTCAGACCTGTTCGATGCGCAGCATGTGGTTGTCCCAGACATAGTCCGGCTCTGACCGTGTCGCGCCGCTGCCCTCGATAATCTCGCCGGCGCCGGTGGTGGCCATGAAGCCCGATCCGTCCGGCGCCAGGCCACAGACCTCGACCAGCGCGCTGGACGAAACGACCCGGCCGCTGGCCGCGTCGATCACGACAAGCGAATTGCCTTCCGGCGACGAGACGGCGACGGTGCCGGCGGTCGCGTTGGTGGCGACCGAGCCGATATAGTTGCGGAAGCCGGACAGCACGTCCTGCGGCATGTCGAGAAGCTGCAACTCCTTGCCGCGCACGGCGCGGCCGACCAGCAGCGGACGATCGGTGCCCGGCCCCCGGTACTGGCAGCCAAACCAGACGGTGCCGGACGGGTCGGCATCCATGTGGCGGATCGACAGCTGGTGCAGGGAAGCCGGCAATTCATGCCTTTCGACGAGGTCGCCGGTGACGCGGTCGATGAGCACGTAGGATGGCTTCATTGTGGCGATGTTGAGCTCGGCGCGGCCATAGTCGGGATGGGTCTCGATGCCGCCATTGGCGACCGCGATCGTCCGGCCGTCGCCCATGAGCAGGAGCTCGTGCGGGCCCACGCCATAGGTCGGGAATTCGCCGATGCGGCTGAATTTCGCGCGTGCATCGTAGACGCCGACGACGCCGGCCGCATTGTCGAAATCGTTCTCGGTGGCATAGAGCAGGGCGCCGTCGGGCGAGAACACGCCATGGCCGAAGAAATGCCTGCCGGCAATGCTGGCGATGGTCTGCGGCGCCTCACGGCCCGAATGATCGAAAACGACGGCGAAGGTACCGGGCTGGCGGGCGAAGACCACCGAGCGCTTCGACAGGGGATCAAAAGCGACGTCGTGGCCGCGATCGGGCAGGTCGATCGCATGCAGCACCTTGCCGGCCTCGGACAGCACGGCGGCGCCAAAACCGCCGTCGCGCTTGAGGAAAGCGGTGGCGAAGACGGCGTCGACAGCAAGCGTCTTCGCCCAGGCCGACGGCGCCATCGCGGCAGCGAAGCCGATGCCCGCAACCCTCAGGAAATCCCGGCGATCGATGAGCGGCGTGCGCATGCTCAGTCCCCATCCAATGACGAAAACCCGGCGGTCAGGCCGAATTCGGCGGTCAGCCGGGTGCCGATCAGGGTCGACAGGCTGGAGGTGATCAGCGCGAAATGCTCGAGCTTTTCGCGCAGCGCGGGGTCGGCGAGCGTCTTGTCGATCGGACCCTGGATCGATTTCGCGGTGGCGACGCCGTTGACCAGCTGGATGTGGATGGACTCCGCCATCCAGCGTGCATCGGGCGGTAGCGCATCGCCAAGTTTCGAGGCCTGGAACAGCGCGTCGACGCCGGCGAGATTTCCGGCCAGCGCATTGGCGGTGTTTTGCGAGCGCCAGTAGATTGCCTGTTTCGGCTTGTCCGAATCCGGCTTGCCGCCAAGGAAACCTTTCAGGCGGACATCCCTGACCATCTCCAGCTCGTTGATGAAAACGCCGACCAGTTCGGTGACCGCTTCGTTGCCGTCGCGGTAGAGCGCGTTCTGCGGTCCCGGATTGGCCCAAAGCGCGGCAAAGCCGTCCGGCTTGTTCCAGGCCGCGCTGACGTCACCGGCCATGGTTTCGATATTGCCGGCAACCGCCGCGCCATAGGCGCAGCGATAGGGATCGTCCTTGCCCGCCAGCGCGTCGGCGCCGTCGCCGAAAAGCACGAACTCCAGCGCGCCGAGCCCCTGCATGGCGACGCTCTTGCCGGCCAGTTGTTTCGGATCGGTCGCCGTCGAATCCTTGTCCGCCAGCGCCGCCTGCACCTGTTTCAGGCCTATGCTCTTGCGATCCGGCCAGTAGAGGATGCGCTCCAGCCGATTGTTCTCCTTGATCGGGCCGAAACCGATGATTTCGGCCGACGACCAGGCATAGACCGTGGCCGAGAATTCGGCCCGCACCGCATCCAGCTCTCCTTGCGAGGGCGCTTCACAGAGCTTGTGCATCGCATGCGTCAACGCTTCCGCATGCTGGTGCAGATCGGCATAGGCCGGACGGACAAAGCCGTCGATTGCCCGCTGGATGATGTCGGAGGCTTTCACCGCCGCCGAGGCCGGGAAAACACCGAGCAGAGCCAGCGGAAGAACGAGAACCAGTGCAGAGCGCTTCAGCATCACAGTGACTCCAGGAATTTGACCAGCGCATCGCGCTCGGCCGCGTTGGCGGCGGCAAAGCGGTCGCGCGCCTTCCGCGCCTCGCCACCATGCCACAGGATCGCCTCGGTCAGGCTGCGCGCGCGGCCATCATGCAGAAAGAAGGAATTGCCGTTGACGGTTTCGGTGAGGCCGATGCCCCACAGCGGCGGGGTGCGCCATTCGCTTCCCGTCGCATCGCCCACCGCCTGGCCGTCGGCCAGGTCGGGTCCCATGTCGTGCAGCAGGAAATCGGAATAGGGCCAGATCAGCTGGAAGGCCTGCGCTTTGTCAGGCGCATCCCGACGAGTGACGAATTTCGGCGTGTGGCAGGAAACGCAGCCGATCTCGTAAAAGAGCTTCTTGCCGGCGAGCGCGCCAGGCGCGGCGAGATCGCGGCGCGCCGGCACCGCCAGGTTCTGCGAATAGAAGGTGACGAGAGCCATCACTGGCGGCGGCGCCTCGACCGGACCGAGGCGCGCCTGCACGCCATTCGGCATGGCCAGGCATTTTGCCTGTGCGGTGGTGCAATCGCCCCAGTGCTTTGGTTGTTCCGGCGTCGAGATGCCGATATCACCGGCGAAGGCGTCCGCCGCCTGCTGGCGGATCGTCGCGGTCTGTGCTTTCCAGCCGAAACGGCCAAGCGTCAGTTCGCCACTCAGCCTGTCACGCACGATGTTCGGCTTGCCGGAGATGCCGTCATTGTCGCGGTCTTCCGGATCGGCATGAGCAAGAATGTCAGCCGGCGCGATCTGCTCGATCAGGCCAAGGCCGATCATCGGCGGCGTCAGGCGCGGCGACAGCGTGGTGCGCGGATCAAGCGGCCCATAAGCGAGATCGGTGACGGAGTAGCTGGGCTTGCGCAGGGAAACCGCCGTGCCGTCCGCCAGCGTCACCTGCCGTTCCTGATAATCGACGCGCATCCGGCCTTCGCCGCGCAAGCCGGGCACGGCCAGCTCCTGCAACTGCGTCCCGTAGACCGGGTCGGGGAAATTGGGCAGATCGCGGTCGGCAATGGCCGACTTTTCCTCTGCGCTGCTGGCGTCGCGCGCCAGCCGCAGGAACATCGAGGTGGTGCCGATATCGCCTTGCGGCGGGCGACCGCGGCCGTCCTTCAGATGGCAGTTCTGGCAGGCGCGTTCGTTGAACAGCGGACCCAGCCCGTCCGACGCCTGCGTCGAAGATGGCGACGACACCCAGTTCTTGCGGAACAGGGCGTCGCCGAGCTTGAAAGTGCCCTGTTGCTCGAAGCTGATGTTGGCCGAGGATTGCGAGAAGGCGTCGCGGCTGACGTCTTTCTCAGACGTGCCGGCGCCGCCTTGCATCAGTTCGAACGGCTCGGGTTTGGAGAAATCCGTGGTCAACTTGGTGACGGCGGTGACGCGCGCCTGATCCTTGGCATTGAGGTCGCTGCGCGTCGTGGCGAGTCCGGCCGGCTGAAGCTCGCCGGCAATCGCGGGCGATGTCAGCGCCAACACGAGAATGGTGCAGCGCCGACGAGCCAGTCCGGCTGGTCTCTTCAGGTGAAACGGCGAGCCATCGGCCCGCCGCAAGCGGCGGGATAATTCTAGCAGGCGCCGCATTCCCGCATGCCTTTACTCCGCCTCGTTGGCCGAGTCGGCGTTGAGCTGGCCGTACTTCTCCTCGCCGATCGAGGCGAGCAGGTCGAGCTGCGTCTCGAGGAAGTCGATGTGACCTTCCTCGTCAGCCAGCAGATCCTCAAACAGTTTCATCGTCACGTAGTCGCCCACCTCATGGCAGATTTCGCGCGAACGCTTGTAGGCCGTGCGCGCGTCATATTCGCCGGCAAGGTCGGATTCGAGCACTTCCTTGACATTCTGCCCGATGCGCAGCGGCGCCACGGACTGCAGGTTCGGATGGCCTTCAAGGAAGATGATCCGGGCGATGAGCCTGTCGGCGTGGTGCATCTCCTCGATCGATTCCGCCCGCTCCTTCTTGGCCAGCTTCGTGTACCCCCAATCCTCCAGCAGACGGAAATGCACCCAATATTGATTGACGGCTCCAAGCTCCAGGAAAAGCGCCTCGTTAAGCCGCTCGATGATCAGACTTTCGCCTTTCATGGGTTCTGCTCCCGTATTGGACGCGCAGGCCTCTGACGCGATCCAGGTGTGAAACGACATCGGCGCCGCTCGCCTCCGAGCGGGCGTGGTAATTTTCGGTAACCCGAATGATCGTTTCGACCACATTTGGGAAACAGCCGCAACAGCGGCCACGCTTTTGCATCGCGTGATAGACCTTGGCCGGCACGATGAGTTGCCAGGGGTCCAGGTCCAGCAGCCCGATGATCGTCTGCTCGATCTCCTTCTCGGTGATGACATTGCAATGGCAGATCAGCATTTACAGGGCTCGGATGGCTGACGGCGCCTCCCGCGCCGTGTGGCTTGTTCTGGTCCCGGAGCCCATTTCGAAGCCGATTATCAGCTTCCGACCGGGCTCCAGGTTTCGGCGCTTACTTGAACACCTTGTCGGGTGCGTCGAGGCTGTCGGAGCCTTCGAAGGCGATGGCGTTGAGTTTCAGCGAGCCGACGGCACGCTCGATCGATTTGGTCTGATCGATCAGGGCGTCGATCGCCGCCTGCACGGTGGCGTTGCCCGCAGCGTTACCCTCGGCGATCTGCTGGTCATAGGCCTCGCCGGCCTCGGCCCGCGCCTTGATCGCCTCCATCTTGGCGACGTTGACGTCGAGCTTGTCAGACAGCTCCTTGTCGATCGCAGGATCGGCCGCCTTGACCATGTCATGCACCGAAGGTCCGGAAACGACGGTGCCGTCGAGGCGCGGGTAGCTGGCCAGGTAGGCGGCGCGGATGCCTATCGCATCATAGAGGTGGGAATTGTAGGTGTTGTCGGAGAAGCAGTCTTGCTCCTCCTCGGGATCATGCAGCATCAAGCCGAGTTTCATGCGTTCACCGGCCAGTTCGCCGTAGGACAGCGAGCCCATGCCGGTGAAGATGACCGAGATCGCCGTGTTCGGCTCGCCATCGGCGAGGTTCTTGCGTGCGGCCCCGTCTGCCTTCCAGTCGTTGACCATCTTCCGCAGGTCCGAAACCAGAAGGGTGGTGGCGGACTTCAGATATTCGGCACGGCGGTCACAATTGCCGCCGGTGCAGTTCTTGAGGTCGTAGTCGGTGTAAGGGCGCTCGCCGGCGCCCGGGCCGGTGCCGTGCAGGTCCTGGCCCCAGAGCAGGAATTCGATGGCGTGATAGCCGGTGGCGACATTGGCCTCGACGCCGCCGGCTTGCTGCAGCGTGCCGGAGAGGAATTCCGGCGAAAGCTTCGAGGCATCGACCTTCTTGCCGTTGATCTCGATTTCCTTGTTGGCGATCACATTGGCCGTATAGAGCGAATTCGTGTCCGATTCCGTGCCGTAGCTCTTGGCGACATAGTCGATCAGGCCTTCGTCCAGCGGCCAGGAATTCACCTCGCCTTCCCAGTCGTCGACGATCTTGTTGCCGAAGCGGTAGACCTCGGTCTGCTGGTAGGGAACGCGCGATGCCTTCCAGGCGGCGCGGGCGGCATTGAGCGTTTCCGCCGACGGGTTGGCCAGCAGCGCATCGACCGCCTCGTCGAGAGCCTGCGCCGTGGTCAACGAATCCTCATATTTGGCAAGCGCGATGTCGGAATAGGTCCTGATGACCGCTTTCGCGTCGGTTTCCGCCTTGGCAGGCAGCACGAACACCGCCGCCGTCAGCAGCGCCGTGGCACCAATCGCCGCCAGCCTGCCGCCATATCGTGCTGTCATCATCACTCTCCAGTTTCTCGGAAATTCCATAAGCGGCGCGCGCGGCGACCGGCGCGGGGCCACGTCGTTGCCAAAAGCGCCAAGACTTGCCGCGCCATTGCGCGGTTCAGGGAAGAACGACACCAAAATGCCTCCAATCGAACGGGTTCAAGGCCCAGACATCAAAGGGATGCGCCAATACGCAGGGTCCCATAAAGCTTCGACGCCGATGGAAGTCAACGACAATCTGCGGGAAAAGCCAATTGAAACAATAGTTTAGAATTATTCTAAACTACAGAAGTCAACTTTACACCTCGGCTGCGCCGGCTTCGCTGTCGAACTGTACGATTGACAGCCGCCGTTCCGGGTGCGACCCGCAAACGCTCTCTTGCGGCGGCGCCAGACAATTGCCACCTGCCGAGAGATCCTAGGATCGAATCAGGATTTGGGACGCGATGAAGAACGGCGTGGTCATTGTCGGTGCGGGTCATGCGGGCGTGCAAGCGGCCGCCAGTCTGCGCGAGGACGGCTATGACGGGCCGGTGATCCTCATCAGTGACGAGAACGAACTGCCCTACCATAAGCCGCCGCTGTCGAAGACCTTCATCAAGGATGCCGAGGCCAAGCCGCAACCGCTTCGGGGTGAGGCCTTCTATACCGGCAGCGCCATCGACTACCGGTCGGACGTGCGGATCGAGCGCATGGATGTCGGCGGCCGCAGCCTGGAGATATCAGGCGGCGGCATGCTTGCCTTCGACCATCTGATCCTGGCGACCGGGTCGCGCCCGCGCCTCCTGCCGCTGCCAGGCGCTGATCTGGCCGGCGTCTTGTCGCTGCGCTCGCTGGCCGATGCACGGCGGATCCGCGACCTGAGCGCACGGAGCGAAGATGTCGTCATCCTCGGTGGCGGCTTCATCGGGCTGGAGATCGCCGCGACGCTGCGCGCGGCCGGCCGCACGGTGACGGTGGTGGAAGCGGTGGACCGGCTGCTTGGCCGCGCCGTGGCGCCGGTGGTGGCGAGCCATGTCCGGCAAAGGCTGGAAGCGACCGGCGTGCGCATCCTGACTGGCACCTCGATTTCAAGCCTCGAAGGCGAAAACGGCCATGTCGTCGCCGCGATCACCTCGTCAGGCGAAAGGCTGCCGGCGCGCATGGTCATCGTCGGCATCGGCGCCGTGCCCAATGTCGAACTGGCGCAGGACGCCGGCCTTGCCATCGCCAACGGCATCCGTGTCGATCACCAGATGCGCAGTTCGGTGCCAGAAATCCTGGCCATCGGCGACGTCGCCTCCTACCGGCACTGGTTCACCGGCGGCGATGTGCGGCTGGAATCGGTGCAGAACGCCACCGACCAGGCCCGCCTCGCGGCGCGCACGATCACCGGTCACGCGGATGCCTATTCGGCGGTGCCATGGTTCTGGTCCGATATTGGCGACATGAAGCTGCAGATGGTCGGACTGACCGCCGGCGGCGACAGCCAAGTCGTGCTGGGCGAACTGCCCGACAACAAGTTCTCGATCTACCATTATGCCGGCGACCGGTTGCTCGGCATCGAATCCGTCAACCGCCCCGGCGACCACATGCTTGGCCGCAAGATGCTCGGCGCCGGCTTCTCGCCGACGCCGGAGACCGTGGCAATGGGTCCCGAAGGGTTGAAGGCGGCTCTGGCTGCCTTTCAGCAGGATGAGCCGGCAAGAGCTGCGGGATAGCCGCGCTTACCCTCCCTTGTGGGGAGGGGTCGCTGCGAAGCAGCGGGGTGGGGGTCGGCGCAATGCCCCCACCCGGACCTGCGGTCTGACCTCCCCACCAGAGGGAGGTAAGGTGGTTCAGGCAGCGCAGACTTCACGGATCGAGCTCTCCAGTATGTCGAGCGCCTCGTTCATGACCTCATCCTGGATGGTGATCGGCGCGAGGAAACGGATGACGTTGCCGTAGACGCCGCAGGTCAGCAGGATCAGGCCCTTGTCGAGCGCCTTCAGCCGGATGGCGTTGGCGATCTCGGCCGACGGCAGGCCCTTCTTGACGTCGTTGAACTCGACCGCGTTCATGAAGCCGAGGCCTCTTATATCGACGATCTCGGGCACGTCGTCGCGGATCGACTGCAGGCGCTGCTTCAGCCGCGCGCCCAGCGTGTTGGCACGGTCGCACAGCTTTTCGTCCTCGATCACATCAAGCACGGCATGCGCGGCCGCAACGCCGATCGGGCTGCCGCCATAGGTGCCGCCGAGGCCGCCGGGGCCGGGCGCATCCATGATCTCGGCGCGGCCGGTGACGGCCGACAGCGGGAAGCCGCCGGCCAGGCTCTTGGCCATTGTGGTGATGTCGGCCGCGACGTCGTGGTGATCCATCGCGAACATCTTGCCGGTGCGGGCAAAGCCGGTCTGCACCTCGTCGGCGATCAAAAGCATGCCGTGCTGGTCGCAGAGCTTGCGCAGCGCGGTCAGGAATTCGCGCGGCGCCTCGTAGAAACCGCCCTCGCCCTGAACCGGCTCGACAATGATGGCGGCGACGCGGGCCGGATCGACATCGGCCTTGAACAACCGGTCGAGTGCGGCAAGCGAATCGGCAACCGACACGCCGTGCAGCGGCACCGGGAACGGCGCGTGATAGACGTCGCCCGGCATGGCGCCGAAGCCGACCTTGTAGGGCACGACCTTGCCGGTCAGCGCCATGCCCATGAAGGTGCGGCCATGGAAGCCGCCGGCGAAGGCGATGACGGCCGGGCGTCCGGTGGCATTGCGGGCGATCTTGATTGCGTTCTCGACCGCCTCGGCGCCGGTGGTGACGAAGATGGTCTTCTTGTCGAACTTGCCGGGCAGCATTACGTTCAGCCGCTCGGCCAGCCTGACATAGCTTTCATAGGGCACGACCTGGTGGCAGGTGTGGGTGAAACGGTCGAGCTGCGCCTTGACCGCTTCGATCACCCTGGGATGGCGGTGGCCGGTGTTGACGACGGCGATGCCAGAGGAAAAGTCGATATAGCGACGGCCTTCGACATCCCAGATTTCCGAATTTTCGGCCCGGTCGGCATAGATTTGCGTGGTCATGCCGACGCCGCGCGAGATCGACTGGTTTTTGCGTTCGGAAATGGCTGAATTCTTCATGATATCCCTCATCGGGCCGGCGCCCGTCCTCGTTGATCAGGTGTCTTCTGACCTTATTTCACGTTTTCCTCAAGTCGGCACCACCGGCGGGCGATTGGGCCTGCGACGAGAAGATCCGGGCCTTAACCAGTCGGACGATACGCGTACGAGGCCGGTTTCCTTTTTGCGGGGATCGATTATCCTCCCGACATCCGCGAGGCATCGCGATCAGCGACCTGCGGCTGGGGGAGCCCATGATGAGGAACGCGACATCGTCCGTCTCGCCGCCATCCGTCAAAACCTCCAGCCTTTTGTCATTTCCAATTGCCTCGGCAGTGTGCGCCTGCGCAGCCGCATTGCTGCTGGCCGGCTGCCAGAAGCAGGAAGCGGCGGACAAGAAACTGCCAATCATGGTGCGTACCGAAACGGTGGCGATGGCCGACTATGCGCCGAGAACCTCGCTGACCGGGGTGATCGCCGCGCGCACGCTGAACAATCTGTCGTTTAGGGTTGGCGGCCGCATTGCCGAGCGGCTCGTCGATGTCGGCCAGCATGTCGACCAGGGGGTGGTGCTTGCCCGCATCGATCCGCAGGAGCAGCAATCCGACCTGCGTTCCGCACAGGCCGATCTCGATGCAGCACGAGCGCAGCTGACCCAGTCCGCCGCCGCCTTCGACCGGCAGAAGACGCTGCTTGCCCAGGGCTTCACCACAAGGCGCGACTATGACGCCGCCGACCAGGCGCTGAAGGTGGCGCAAGGCAGCGTCGATGCCGCGCAGAGCGCATTCGCCAACGCCCAGCAGAATCTGTCCTTCACCGAGCTCAAGGCGGGTGCCGCCGGCGTCATCACCGCCCGCCAGGTCGAAACCGGCCAGGTAGTGCAGGCGGCACAAACCGTCTTCACCGTCGCCGAGGACGGTGACCGCGATGCGGTGTTCAACGTGCAGGAGACGCTGGTCGCCAGGACGCCGGCCTCGCCGGCGGTGACGATCACATTGTTGTCCGACCCGCAGGTCCGGGCGACAGGCAAGGTGCGCGAAATCTCGCCGGCGGTCGACCAGGCTTCCGGTTCGATCCGGGTCAAGGTCGGCATTGCCGGCACGCCAGCCGGCATGCCGCTGGGGGCGGCCGTCATCGGCTCGGTCAGCGCCAAGCCGGCGAAGGCGATCCTGCTGCCCTGGCAGGCGCTGACATCCAGCGCCGGCAAGCCGGCGGTGTGGATCGTCGACCCCTCGACCAAGGCGGTGGCGTCGACGCCGGTCGAGGTGCAGGCCTTCGATTCAGGTACGGTCGTCATCACCGGCGGACTGAACGAGGGCCAGAGCGTCGTGACCGCGGGCGGGCAGTTGCTCAGTCCTGGCCAGACGGTCGAGATATCGGGAGCGGCCCAATGAACCGGCCTGTCATGCTTGGCCTGTTCGCGCTTGGCGCGCTCGCCGCCTGCTCGAAATCGGAGGAAAAGCCGCCGGAGGTCATCCGGCCGGTCCTGTCGATAGTGGTCGAGCCGCGCACAACGCAGACCTTCGGCTTTGCCGGCTCGGTCGAGCCGCAGGTCAGCGCCGACCTTGCCTTCCGCCTGCTTGGCCGGGTTGTCTCGCGCGACGTCAAGGTCGGCGACATCGTCAGCAAGGGCACGACGATCGCCGCACTCGACCCGACCGCGCTGGAGTTGGCGGTGCAAGCAGCCAAGGCCGAGCTCTCCAATGCAGAGGCCCAGTTCGCCAACGCAGCCGCCAGCGAGGAGCGCCAGCGCCAGCTGCTTGCCTCGGCCAACGCCTCGCAGGCCGTCTTCGACGCCGCCCAGCAGGCACGCAAGGCCGCGGAAGCCAATGTCGAGCGGGCCAAGGCTTCGCTGGCCAAATCGCAGGAGCAGCTTGGCTACGCCAGGCTGTTCTCGGATTTCGACGGCGTCGTCACCGCTGTCGGCGCCGAGGTCGGGCAGACCGTCTCGGCCGGCCAGACGGTCGTCACCGTGGCACGCTCGGATCTGCGCGAAGCCGTGGTCGATATTCCCGATCAGTTGACCGGCGATCTGACGGCCGGCACGCCGTTCCAGGTCATCCTGCAGTCGCTGCCGACGATCGAGACCCAGGCCAAGCTGCGCGAGATCGCGCCGCAGGCCGAGGGCTCGACCCGCACCCGGCGCGTCAAGCTGACGCTCACCGATCCGCCGCAGGCCTTCCGGCTCGGCTCGACGGTGACGGCGACCCGCGTGACCAAGGTGGCGCCGACGATCGAACTGCCCATCTCGGCGCTGCTGGAAAAGAACGGTGCCGACAAGGTGTGGATCGTCGATCCGCAGACATCGAGCGTGAGCACGAAAGAGATCAAGGTGGCCGCCAAGGGTGCCGCAACCTTTACCGTCGCCGAAGGGCTGGAGGCCGGCATGCGCGTCGTCACCGCGGGCGTCCACAGCCTGAGCGAAGGCCAGAAGGTCAAAGTGCCGGAGGGCGGCGTCTGATGAAGGGCTTCAATCTCTCCGACTGGGCGCTCAGCCACCGCTCCATGGTCTGGTATTTCATGCTGGTCTTCGTGGTGGCCGGCATCTTCTCCTACCTCAATCTCGGCCGTGAGGAAGACCCTAACTTCACCATCAAGACGATGATCATCCAGGCCAACTGGCCGGGCGCCTCCGTCAAGGAGACCTTGCAGCAAGTCACCGACCGCATCGAGAAGAAGCTCGAGGAACTCGACAGCCTCGACTACACCAAATCCGTCACCACCGCCGGCCAGACCGTCATCTTCGTCAACCTGAAGGACACCACCAAGGCGCGCGATGTCGTGCCGAACTGGATTCAGGTGCGCAACATGGTCAACGACATCAAGGCACAGCTTCCGCAAGGCGTGCAGGGACCGTTCTTCAATGACCGCTTCGGCGATGTCTACGGCAACATCTACGCCTTCACATCGGACGGGCTGACGCCGCGCCAATTGCGCGACTATGTCGAGGATGTCCGCGCCAAGGTCCTGACCGTGCCCAATGCCGGCAAGGTCGATCTCGTCGGCGCGCAGGACGAAGCCATCTATCTCGAGTTCTCGACCCGCCAGATCGCCGCCCTCGGCCTCAACCAGCAGGCGATCGTGGCAAGCCTGCAGGCGCAGAACGCGATCACGCCGTCCGGCGTCATCCAGTCTGGACCGGAGCGCATCAGCGTGCGCGTCGGCGGCCAGTTCACCTCCGAGGACAGCCTTCGCGCCATCAACCTGCGCGTCAACGACCGCTTCTTCCGGCTGAGCGACGTGGCGACGATCACGCGCGGCTATGCCGATCCGCCAACGGCGCTGTTCCGCTTCAACGGCCAGGATGCCATCGGGCTCGCCATCGGCATGAAGCCCAACGCCAATCTGCTGCAGTTCGGGGAGGCGCTGCATGAGGAGATGAACAAGGTGCTGGCCGACCTGCCGGTCGGTGTCGGCGTGCATCTGGTTGCCGACCAGCCGGTCATCGTCGAGGAGGCCGTCTCGGGCTTCACCCGCGCTTTGTTCGAGGCGGTGGCCATCGTGCTCGCAGTATCGTTCATCAGCCTCGGCATGCGGGCCGGCTTCGTCGTGGCGCTGTCGATCCCGCTGGTGCTGGCCATCACCTTCACGGTCATGGCCTATCTCGGCATTTCGCTGCAGCGCATTTCGCTCGGCGCGCTGATCATCGCGCTCGGCCTTTTGGTCGACGACGCGATGATCGCCGTCGAGATGATGGTGGCGCGGCTGGAGGTCGGCGACAATCTGCGCAAGGCGGCCACCTATGTCTACACCTCGACCGCCTTCCCGATGCTGACCGGCACGCTGGTGACGGTCGCCGGCTTCATCCCGATTGGGCTCAATTCGAGTGCCGCCGGCGAATACACTTTCACCCTGTTCGTCGTCATCGCCGTGTCGCTTTTGGTGTCATGGATCGTGGCGGTGCTGTTCGCGCCGCTGCTCGGCGTCACCATCCTGCCGGCGACGATGAAGACGAAACACCATGACCAGCCGGGACGCTTCACTTCGCTGTTCCGGCGCGTCCTTGTCGGCTCGGTGCGCCACCACTGGCTGACCATCATCGCCACGGTGCTGTTGTTTGCCGCCTCGATCGCCGGCTTCGGTCTCGTCCAGCAGCAGTTCTTCCCGCCCTCCGACCGGCCCGAGCTGATCGTCGACTGGAACCTGCCGCAGAATTCCTCGATCGCCGAGACGCGCGACCAGATGGAGCGCTTCGAGCAGCGGGCGCTGGTCGGCAATCCCGATATCGACCATTTCTCGTCCTATATCGGCGAGGGCGCGGTGCGCTTCGTGCTGGCCTATGACGTGCAGCCGGCCAACCCCTATTTCGGCCAGACCGTGATCGTCACCAAGAGCATCGAGGCGCGCAACCGGGTCAAGCCGGCGCTGGAAAAGCTGCTGCGCGAGGAGTTCGTCGGCACCGACGCCTTCGTCAAATTGCTCGAACTCGGGCCGCCGGTCGGCCGTCCGGTGCAGTACCGCGTCGGTGGTCCCGACATCCAGACGGTGCGCGAGCTGGCACAGCAATTCGCCGGCGTGATCTCGGCCAATCCGAAGCTGGCAGCCCCCACCTTCGACTGGAACGAGCCGCAGCGCGTGCTGAGGGTCGACGTGCTGCAGGACAAGGCCCGCCAGCTCGGCATCACCTCTTCCGACATCGCCAGCGCGCTGAACAGCACGGTCGGCGGCGCCACCATCACGCAGGTGCGCGACGCCACCTATCTGATCAATGTCGTGGCGCGCTCACGCGATGCCGAACGCGGCTCGATCGGGACGCTGCAGAACATGCAGTTGCCGACCAGCACCGGCGAGGCGATCCCGCTCGCGGCGGTGGCCAACTTCCGCTACGAGCTGGAGCAGCCGACAGTATGGCGACGCGATCGCATTCCGACGATCACCGTGCGCGCCGGACTGGTCGGCGACGTGCTGCCGGCCACCGTGGTCAACGAGCTGAAGCCATCGGTCGATGCCTTTATCGCCAAGCTGCCGCCGGGCTATTCTGTCGAGACCGCGGGCTCGGTCGAGGAAAGCGCCAAGAGCCAGGGTCCGATCGCGGCCGTGGTGCCGCTGATGCTCTTCGTCATGGCCACGATCCTGATGATCCAGTTGCAGAGCTTCCAGCGCCTGTTCCTGGTGGTGGCGGTGGCGCCGCTCGGGCTGATCGGCGTGGTCGCGGCCCTGGTGCCGAGCGGCGCGCCGCTCGGCTTCGTCGCCATCCTCGGCGTGCTGGCGCTGATCGGCATCCTGATACGCAACTCGGTCATCCTGATCGTGCAGATCGAGGACCTCGTCGCCGAGGGCAAGGATCGCTGGGCGGCCGTCATCGAGGCGACCGAACACCGCATGCGGCCGATCGCGCTGACGGCGGCCGCCGCCAGCCTGGCGCTCATCCCGATCGCACGCGAAGTGTTCTGGGGTCCGATGGCCTATGCCATGATGGGCGGCATCATCGCGGGCACGGCGATCACGCTGCTGTTCCTGCCGGCGCTTTATGTGACGTGGTTCAGGATCAAGGAGCCGAAGCAATCGAGCCAAGCTGGACACAGCGAAGCCTTGCCTGAGGGCGGAGCGGCCTGACGCTCGCGTGGCGCCGGCGCCAAGGAAGTCTATTTATTAAGTTTGGCTACGCCCTCACGAAGCCATCGCTCGCTCTCAGCAGATTGCGCGTATAATCCTCGGTCACGCGGTGCGCGACGAGTTGGGCTGCCGTGAGGTTCTCGACCGCCTCGCCGCTTTGCATCACCATCAACCGCTCGCACATATGGGTGATGATGGCGAGGTCGTGGCTGACCATCAGGAAGGTCAGCTTGCGCCGTCGGCGGACCTCTTCCAAAAGGTTGAGCACTTCGGCCTGCACCGAGGCATCCAGCGCCGAGGTCGGCTCGTCGAGCAGCAGGATTGACGGCTCGAGGATCAGCGCGCGTGCGATCGCCACACGCTGGCGCTGGCCACCCGACAATTGATGTGCGTAGCGGAAGCGGAAACCGTTGCCGAGACCGACTTCATCGAGCGCGCGTTCTATGCGCTTTTCGCCATCGGCAAAACCATGAATGGCAAGCGGCTCCTGCAGCAGCCGGTCGACGGTCTGGCGCGGGTGCAGCGAGCCATAAGGATCCTGGAAGACCATCTGCACTTCGCGATAAAAGGCCTTGTCGCGGCGCGCGCCGAGCGTCTTGCCGTTGACGGTGATGCTGCCCGAAGCGACCGGCGCAAGGCCGGCGATCGCCCTGAGCAGCGTCGATTTGCCGGAACCGCTCTCGCCGACCAGGCCGAAGGATTCGCCTGACCTGACTTCGAGGCTGACGCCTTTCAGCGCGCGAAACCGGTCGAAGATCACTTCCAGCCCGTCGACGGTGATCGCAGCTGTCATGCCGCCCACTCCGGCTTGCGGTCGAGCACAGGCAGGGGGTGACGCTCGAAGCCGATCCTGGGCATGCAGTTGAGCAGGCCGCGCGTGTAGGGATGCTGGGCCTGGCCGAGTTCGGAGGCCTTGAGCTGCTCGACCACCTTGCCGGCATACATGACGATGACGCGATCGCAGAAGGACGAGACCAGGCGCAGATCATGCGAAATGAAGATCAGGCCCATGCCGCGATCGCTGACCAATTTATCGAGGATGCCGAGCACGTCGAGTTGCACGGTGACGTCGAGCGCCGAGGTCGGCTCGTCGGCGATCATCATTTCCGGTCCGGCGATCAGCATCATGGCGATCATGGCGCGCTGGCCCATGCCGCCGGAGACTTCATGCGGGTGCAGGTCGAAGACCCGCTTGGGATCGCGGATCTGGACCGCCTCCAGCATGGCCAGCGCACGCTCGCGCGCCTCGGCCTTGGAGACCTTTTCATGCGTGCGCAGGGTTTCGACGATCTGCCGGCCGATGCTCATCACCGGGTCGAGCGAATATTTCGGATCCTGCAGGATCATGGCGATGCGGTTGCCCCGCAATGCCCGGCGCTGACGCGGCGAGATGCCGAGCAGGTCAATGCCGTCGAAGGCCAATTTTTTGGCCGATATCCTGGCCTGCGGCGGCGTCAGGCCCATGATGGCGCGGCCGGTCTGCGATTTTCCCGAGCCGCTTTCGCCGACGATGCCGAGCCGCTCGCGGCCTAGCGTGAAGGACACGCCGCGCACCGCCCGGACCAGGCCGGTGCGCGTCGGAAAATCGACCCTAAGATCGTCGACGTCGAGCAGGGTGTCGCTCATTGGTCACCGCTCCGCGGATCGAGGGCATCGCGCAAGCCGTCGCCAAGCAGGTTGAAGCCGAGGCTGACGATGAGGATGGCGAAGCCGGGCGCGCCGGCCACCCACCACTGGTCGAGAATGAAGCGGCGGCCCGACGCGATCATGGTGCCCCATTCGGGCAGCGGCGGCTGCGCGCCGAGGCCGAGGAAACCGAGGCCGGCGGCGATCAGAATGATGCCGGCCATGTCGAGCGTCACCCGGACGATCAGCGAGGAGATGCAGAGCGGCATGATGTGGCGCAGCACGATGCGGAAGGGCGAGGCACCCATCAGTTGTACTGCCTTGATGTAATCGGAATTGCGCACCGTCAGCGTTTCCGCGCGCGCAATTCGCGCATAGGGCGGCCAGGAGGTGATGGCTATCGCCAGCACCGCGTTCTCGATGCCGGGGCCGAGCGCGGCGACGAGGGCCAGCGCCAGGACCAGCTTGGGGAAGGCGAGGAAGACATCGGTGATGCGCATCAAGATGGCATCGGTCCAGCCGCCGGCATAACCGGCGACGGTTCCGACCAGCAGGCCGATGGGTGCGGCGATGATGGCGACCAGGATGACGACGTAGAGCGTCCAGCGCGAGCCGTAGAGGATGCGCGAAAGGATATCGCGGCCGAGGTCGTCCGTCCCGAACCAGTGCCCGGAACTCGGCGCCAGCAGCCGCGCGTTCTTCAGGTCGCCGAAGGTCGGCGAATAGGGTGCCAGCACGCCGGCGAGGGCCGCGATGACCAGCAGGGCGATGATGATCAGCAGCCCGACAAAAGCCAGCCGGTTGGCGGAAAAACGCCGCCACGCGACATAGGCGCGGCCAAGCCTTGCCTGCATGCGGGAGGCCGGCCGCTCGCTGAGCAGCCAATCGCGACGGCTCTGGATCGCCTCGGCGCTCATCCTGCCTTCGTCCTTGGATCGAGCACGCGGTACAGAAGATCGGACAGAAGATTGATGCCAATGAAGACCGAACCGATGGCGATGGTGCCGCCGAGCACGGCATTCATATCGGCATTCTGCAGCGAATTGGTGATGTAGAGACCGATGCCGGGCCAGGAAAAAACGGTTTCGGTCAGCACCGAGCCTTCGAGCAGGTTGGCATAGGAGAGCGCGATCACCGTCACCATCGGCACGGCGGCGTTGCGCAGCGCGTGGGCCCAGATGATGCGCCGTTCCGACAAGCCCTTGGCACGCGCGGCGACGATGTATTCCTGCGCGAGTTCGTTGAGCATGAAGGAACGCGTCATGCGGCTGATATAGGCGAGCGAAAAATAGCCGAGCAGCGAGGCCGGCAGGACAATGTGGCGGTAGGCGTCCCAGAAGACATCCCATTGCCCCTGCATCGCCGAATCGAGAAGGTAGAAACCGGTGATCGGCGTGAAGGTGTATTCGTAGACGACATCGAGCCGCGCCGGGAAAGCCACCCATTGCAGCTTGGCGTAGAACAGCACCAGTGCCAGCAGGCCGAGCCAGAAGATCGGCACGGAATAGCCGATCAGGCCGATAATGCGCACGATCTGGTCGATGATGCTGCCGCGCCTGACCGCCGCCAGCACGCCGAGCGGCACGCCGATGAACGAGCCGATCAGTGTTCCCAACGTCGCCAGTTCGATGGTTGCGGGAAAAGCACGACGGATGTCGGTCATGACCGGATTGGTGGTCAGCACCGAGGTGCCGAAATCACCGCTCAGGGCATTCTTCACATAGATGTAGAATTGTTCGATCAACGGCAGGTCGAGGCCCATCTCGCGGCGCGTGCGCTCGACGACATTGGCCGGCGCCCGGTCGCCGAGCACCGCCAGCACCGGGTCGATCGGGATGACACGGCCGATGAAGAAGGTGACCGCGAGAAGACCAAGGTAGGTCGTCACCGCGATGACCAGGAAACGGCCGATCGCCGACGCAATGGCGACGGCGCGGGCGCTGCCGCGCCCGCTCTCGTTTTCAACCGCGCTCATGCGGCGCGTCCGCGCGCTATTCTTTCGAGACCGGCCCGACGAAGTTGGTGTCGAAGCTCGGGCCGAGCGCGAAGCCCTTGAGGTTCTTGCGCAGCCCGGCCACTTCCAATTGCTGATGGATGATGACGAAGGGGCTGGTGTCGAGGATCTTCTGCTGCAAATCCTTGTACATGTCGGCGCGCTTGCCCGTATCCTTCTCCAGCAGTGCCGCTTCGGTTTCCTTGGTCAGGTCCGGAATGTCCCAGGAATTGCGCCAGGCGAGCGTGTGCGACTTGCCGGCATCCGAATTGTCGGGGTTGGAGGCGAAGGTCTGGGCGTTGGAGTTCGGATCGAAATAATCCTGGCCCCAATTGCCGATATAGATGTCATGGTTGCGGGCGCGGTACTTGGTCAGCGTCTGCTTGCCGTCGCCGGGGATGATTTCCAGCTTGATGCCGGCCTGGCCGAGCGTCTGCTGGATCGATTCCGCCATGCCGGTCGTCGGCTGGCCGGTGCGCACGTCCATGGTGACGCTGAAGCCGTCTGCCAGGCCGGCCTTGGCCAGCAATTCCTTGGCCTTGGCAACGTCGAGCTTGAAGGGATTGGTGTCGATGGCGCCGAGATCGCCCTTGGGCAAGAATGATTGGTGGATTTCGCCGATACCCTTGAGGATGGTCGAGCTCAGCGCATCGTAGTCGACCAGATATTTGAAGGCTTGGCGCACCTCGGGCTTGGCGAGGTTCGGGTTCTTCTGGTTGAGGCTGATGTAGTAGACCGTGCCTTTCGGCGCGCTGGTGGTGGTGAGATCGGCGTTCTTGGCGATGGCGTCGAGGTCGTTCGGCTCGAGGTTGCGGGCAACGTCGATGTCGCCGGCTTCGAGCGCCAGGCGCTGGGCCGAGCTTTCCTTCATGTTGCGGTAGATGACGCGGGCGAGCTTGGCTTTTTCACCGTGATAGTTGTCGTTGCGCTCCATGACGACAGCTTCGTTGGCGCGCCATTCGCGCAGCTTGTAGGCGCCGGAGCCGGCATAACCGGTTTTCAGCCAGGCATTGCCGAAGTCGTTGTCCCATTTGTAGTCGGCGCTCGGCGTCACCGCGGCGACATGCTCCTTGACCAGCTTGGCGTCGACAACGGAAGCGACGGTGGCCGACAGGCAGTTCAGCACGAAGCTCGGCGCATAGGCCTTGTCGACGGTGAACTGGAATGTCGTGTCGTCGATTGCCTTGGCCTTTTCGGTGACGTTGTCGCCGCTGATGCCGAACTGGTCGATGATGAAGGCCGGGCTCTTGTCCAGCTTGACGGCGCGCTCGAACGAATAGGCGACGTCGGCCGCGGTGATCGGGTTGCCCGAGGCGAATTTGAGGCCCGGCTTGAGCTTGAAAGTGTAGGTCAGGCCATCGTCGGAGACGGTCCAGCTGTCGGCGAGATCCGGCTTGACCTTGGAGGTGTCGCCGAGGTCGAGACGGACTAGCAGGTCATAGGTGTTGCCGGTGACTTCGGCGGTCGACAGCTCGAACGCTTCGCCCGGATCCATGGAGATGATGTCGTCGATAGCGAATCCCTCGACCAGCGTGTCGGCGGGCGTGACGGCGAAGGCAGGCGCTGCGCCAACGAGCAGCGCCGACATCGCCGCGCCCGCCAGCAAGGCACGCGAGCGAAGAGCAAACTTTTCCATCATCATAGTGATTGTTCCCTGTTTTGTTGGTTGTTGACCTGAGTTCCCGGCTCAGGGTTGCAGAATTCTTGTCGGGGCCGAACGACAGCCCTTTAGCCCCTTACCGTCGTGGTTTTTGTCCAATTGGTCAACAGCATATCCGGCCGCTTTGTGACGGGCAACGAGCATTTGCAGAACGAGTAGAATGGCGGGCAGCGCGTCGACGCACGGGCCAGCCGATCGGGGCCGCCGGACGAGAAAATCTGCCAATTCTTCGAGTTATTTCAGCACGGCGACCAGGCCGGCATCGGGAAAGCAGGTCGCTGCCTGGCCGTTCTTGGACTGCCACTTGCCGATCGAACGGCGGGTCTTGAAGCCCGGCAGGCCGTCGGCGCTGCCGACATCATAGCCCTTGGCCTCCAGCGCCCGCTGCAAGGCGGCGATGTCGGAGCGATGGAGATCGCCGACCGGACCCCAGTTGCCGGAAAAATTCTGGTCGCCATGCGCAATGCGGTCGGCGCCGTGACCGATGAACAGCGCGTAGAGGTCGCTGGTGTTGTATTCCTTCAGCACATAGAAATTGGGGGTAGCGATAAAAGCCGGCCCGCTGCGGCCGGCCGGCATCAGCAGGAAGCCCTCCACCTTCAGCTCGCTCGCCGGAAACGGCTTGCCGCCGACGCGCTTGATGCCCATGCCAGCCCACTCGGAGATCTTCTTGCCCTGATCGGGACCTTCCAGCGAGCAGGAGACGCTGTCGGGCACGGTTACCTCGAAGCCCCAGCCGCGTCCCCTCACCCAGCCATAATGGACGAGATAGTTGGCGATCGAGGCGAGCACGTCGGGCGTCGAGTTCCAGATGTCGACGCGCCCATCACCGTCGAAATCCACCGCGTGCTTGAGAAAGGAGGTCGGCATGAATTGCGGCTGGCCAAGCGCACCGGCCCAGGACGATTTCATCGCGCCGACCGGGGCGAGGCCGCGTTGGACGATTTCCAGCGCGGCCAAAAGCTCGGTGCGAAAGAAATCCTTCTTCGTCGACGTGAACGCCTTGGTGCCCAGCACCTCGAAGGCGTCGTAAGGCATCTTTGCCGCGCCGAAGCCGGTCTCGCGGCCCCAGATCGCCAGAAGGATCTCGCCGGGCACGCCATAGCGCTTTTCGATCGCCGCAAGCGTCCTGGCGTTGGCGGCTTCGCGCGCGCGGCCGCCCGACGTCACCGCACGAACCGTCTTCTCGGCGAAATAGGCGCCGGGCGAGCCGAACTCGGCCTGATGCTGCTTCTGCGGCGTCTTCGGCTTCTCGCCGGGCATGATAAGGTCGGGCAGCTTCAAATTGGGCCTTATGCCGTCGAAGGCGGCATCGAAAGTCTGCTTGGAAATGCCTTTGGCCTTGGCCTCGGGCCAGAGGTCGTTCTGCAGCCAGGCGCGGAATTGGTCGTCGATCTTGGCGGCCGAGGCGGGGGCAGAAAAGACGAGGAAGGCAAGCGCAGCCAGGAAAAATGCAAGACAGAGCTGGCGACGTCCGCGTTCTGTGTCGGTGCTTGGCACCAGCCTCGAAGGACGCGCAACAATCATTATCCGCACCCTTCCCGCCAATTGCATCAAAACGCCGTCCGTGCGCGCAGCGCGGCGGCGAGCGTGCCCTCGTCGAGATAGTCGAGTTCACCGCCGACCGGCACGCCATGCGCCAGCCTTGTCACCTTGATGTCTAAGCCGGACAGCTGGTCGGTGAGGTAGTGCGCGGTCGTCTGGCCCTCGACCGTTGCGTTGACGGCGAGAATGATCTCCTTGACCTCGCCGCCGGCGACGCGGTCGATCAACGAGCGGATGTTGAGCTGGTCGGGGCCGACACCATCGAGCGGCGACAGCGTGCCGCCGAGCACATGGTAGCGCACATTCATGGCGGCTGCCCGCTCCAACGCCCAGAGATCCGACACGTCCTCCACGACGATCAGCGTGGCGGGGTCGCGGCGCGGATCGGTGCAGATCATGCAAGGGTCGGATGTGTCGACATTGCCGCAAGTGGAACAGATGCGCACCTTGTCGGCGGCTTCGCCCATGGCGGCGGCGAGCGGCGACAGCAACTGTTCCTTCTTCTTGATCAGATGCAGCGCCGCGCGCCTGGCCGAACGCGGGCCAAGTCCCGGCACCTTGGCCAGGAGCTGGATCAGGCGTTCGATCTCGGGACCGGCGATTCGCTTGGACATTGCTCTGATCTAGGGTTTTTCAGAGCGCTTTGGAACATCCCGCGTTCGCGCATGGTCGCCATACTGCCAATCGAAGCCGTGCGATGCGAATCAGTTGACCTCGAGCGGTCGAGACTGGCTGGCGATCATGGCACCGATGGCGTCGGTGTTCTCAGGCGTCGACTGGAACCCCATCGCCGCCTCTTGCGGCGCACCCTGAACCGAGGAAATGACGCGGGTGTTCAAGGTTCCGCCGAAACGGGCGGCGTCCGGTTCTTCCATCGGCTCCTGCATCGCGACCATTGTCGGCTTCACGGTCACCCGCGCCGACTTGGCCGTGGGCGCCGCGGCGGCGGTCACATAGGTCTCTTGAGCCGGGGCGGCGGTCCTGATCTTGGGCTGACGAGCCGGTTCCGCGGCGGCAGTCATATAGGCCTGCTGCGCCGGAGCGGTTCGGGACGTTTTGGCGGGGCGCGCCGGCTCCGTCGAGGCAACCATCGTCACCGGCGCCGGCTTCACGATCTCGGACCCGGCCGAGGCAACCGCCACCATTGGTTCATCCGGCAGCGGCTGCCAGTTGCGGCCGCGCTTCTCGTAGAAGGCATTGCCGCCGGCAACCATGGTGTAGTGCATGTTCTTGTAGGGGAAGCGCAGGCCGGCGGTGTGGAAATACATCGTGTTCTTCAGCTTGGCCTTGCGCTCGCCTTTGAGCACGGCATCGGCCGCTTCCTCGACATCGGGCATGGCGCGCGAATTCATCGGCCTGGTCATGACACCCGGCGCGAATTGCCCCGGCTCTCCGACCACCTGGCAGATGGTGCTGCCGTGGTTGCCCGAGCGCAGCCGGTTCATGACCACGGTGCCGACAGCGATCATGCCATCGCGGCTCGAGCGGTTGGATTCGAAGAACATCGCCCTCTCCAGGCACTCCCTGTCCTTCGGCGAGTGGCTGGAGGCGCGCGACGTCAGGAAGCTCGGCGTGATGGCATCGGTCAGGCCTGCAACGGACATGCCGTGCGAAGTGGTCTGGCTGCAGGCGGCCAAAAACAGGGGAGACGTGATGACGCCGAGCAACAGCGGCGTCTTCCATCGCGTGACGATCAACAGGCTACCCTCTCACTTCGATGCCCGCCCCCGGGCTGCGGCAAGAATGAGACACTTTCGGGCAAAATGATGGCCAAAACGTTATTAACAAAGTACTGTTGCCGAAAAGGCACAATTTTGAGCCTTTCCAGATAGATCGAGCCGTCATTTCACGAAAGCGATGACCGCTCTCTCTTGGTTTCGCCGCAATTGCCGAGGGAAAAACCTCGTCCCGTTTTTCCGGGAATCGCTACCGCGCGGTCGCAATCGCCGCCGGCTGGCCAGGCTCAGCCTCCTCGACCTTCTCCGAAAACAGGCCGCGCCTGAGAAACAGCGCCCGCGCGTCCCTGGCCGCCGGCGCGATCTTTCCCGGCCAGTCGCTGTCGATGAATTCGGCCTTGGTGAAATCGGTATTCGTTTCGGAGGCCGCCTCGAGGAATTCGGCGATCTCCAGCACGACAGCGCGTTCGTCCTTCGAAAGCGCCGACGTGCCGGCCTCGATCGACGGCCGGTGCACGAAATCCTCGAACAGGTAGAAGTAGCCCTTGATGCCGACAATATCGACGCCGGCATCGCAATCGGCGAGAATTTCCAGAATCTCGTAGATCCTGTTGCGGATACGCTGCTCGATCAGTCTTTCGGACGGCTCTTCGGTCATGGGCGCATCGCCGCTGGTTTAAACTTTCATGCATGCCGTTACCCCAAAACCGCTGCACGGTCTTGAGCGAGACGCATCAGAACGGCAGTTTCATTCCCGGCGGGATCGGCAGGCCTGATGTCAGCGCCTTGGTCTTTTCCTGCATGATCTGCTCGACCTTGGCCTTGGCGTCATTGTGGGCGGCCAGAATCAGGTCCTCGAGGATCTCGACCTCATCCTCCTTGAACAGGGACGGGTCGATCTTCAGCGACTTCATCTCGAACTTGCCGCTCAATGTGACGCTGACCAGGCCACCGCCGGCCTGGCCGACGGATTCGACCGTAGCGATCTCATCCTGCATGGCCTGGAACTTGGCCTGCATTTCCTTCGCCTTGCCCATCAGGCCGAGAAGATCTTTCATGGTCCGATCCTTGTCTTGGTTTGTCAGGTCTCGTCGTCATCCGCCGGCGGCTCGACCGGCACTTCGGCTGCGGTCGCGTCTGCCTCCGGCGCGTCGGGAATGCGCACGTCGATGATCTTGGCGCCGGGGAAGCGCGCCAGGATGGCGGCAACCGTCGGATCGCTCTTTGCATCGAGGAAGGCGTTTTCGCGCTTGGTCGATTCCATTTCGGCCAGTGTCTGGCCGCCCTCTTCCTTCGACAGCGACACCAGCCAGTTGCGGCCGGTCCAGGCGCGCAGTTTCATCGTCAGGTCGTTGAGCAGCAGCTTGGGCGCATCGTCGGTCAGGCTGACGTCGATGCGGCCGGGCTCGAAGCGGACAGGACGGATGCAACGCTTGACCAGCACCTTGAAAGCTATGTCGCGCTGCGCGTCGGCAAGCGCAACGATGTCGGCCAGCGACCTGACCGGCACCTGCTGCGGCTCGGACACCGGCGCGGGCGGCGCGACGAAGGCGGCCGGCGCCGGCGTGGCCTCGACCAGCCGCATGGTCTGCGCGCCACCGGAACCGGATGGCATGCGCGCCTGCGCCACCGCGCTGGCCGCGCCGCCATTGCCAGGACCGGCAGGGGCGCCATTCGGGCGCGATGCGCCATTCTGAACTGTTGCTGCCCCGTCCAGTGATCGCAACGCCTCGTCCAGAGTCGGCAGGTCGGCGGCATGCGCCAGCCGGATCAGCACCATTTCGGCGGCACTGACCGGCCGGTTGGAGGACTGCACCTCGGGAATTCCCTTGAGCAGCATCTGCCAGGTCCGCGACAGCACACGGACCGATAGCGCCCTGGCGAAATCGGCGCCGCGCTGGCGCTCGTCCTGCGACAGCGATGCATCGTCCATGGCGGTCGGCACGAAACGCAACCGGGTGACGAGGTGGTTGAACTCGGCAAGATCGGTCAGCACCGCGGCCGGATCGGCGCCGGTGTCGTATTGCGCGCGGAATTCGGCGAGTGCCGCCGCCACGTCGCCCTTCATCACATGTTCGAACAGATCGACGATGCGGGCGCGGTCGGCCAGGCCCAGCATGGTCCGCACCGCTTCGGCGCTGACGGCGCCGCCGCCGTGCGCGATCGCCTGGTCGAGGATGGAGAGCGAATCGCGAGCCGAGCCTTCGGCCGCGCGCGCGATCATCGCCAGCGCGTCGTCGTCGACCGAAATGCCTTCCTTGGCGGCGATCGAGGAGAGATGCGCCACCAGCGCGCCGGCGTCGATGCGCCTGAGGTCAAAGCGCTGGCAGCGCGACAGGACGGTGATCGGAACCTTGCGGATTTCGGTGGTGGCGAAAATGAATTTGACGTGCGGAGGCGGCTCTTCCAGCGTTTTCAGCAGGCCGTTGAAGGCCTGCGTCGACAGCATGTGCACTTCGTCGATGATGTAGACCTTGTAGCGGGCCGAGACCGGCGCGTAGCGCACGCGCTCGATGATGTCCCTGATGTCGTCGATGCCGGTGTGCGAGGCGGCGTCCATCTCGATGACGTCGACATGGCGGCCTTCCATGATCGCCTGGCAATGCTCGCCGAGCACGGCGAGGTCGACGGAAGGCTGGTCGACGGTCGCGGTCTTGTAGTTCAGCGCCCGCGCCAGGATGCGCGCCGTGGTGGTCTTGCCGACACCGCGCACGCCGGTCAGCATCCAGGCCTGGGCAATGCGGCCGGTGGCAAAGGCGTTGGTGAGGGTGCGCACCATCGGCTCCTGGCCGACCAGCTCGGAAAAATTCGACGGCCGGTATTTGCGCGCCAGCACGCGGTAGGCGGCGGCCTTTCCATTCTCCGGGCTTTTTGGCCCCGAATTTCCGGCTTCGCTCATTCGCCCGTTAAGCTCCAAAAGGCCGCGCCCAAAGGCGCCGATTCCTGCGCATAGTCTCGCCCGCGCTGCAATGCGTCGTCAATGTCGCGAGGAAGGGCCGATGAGGTGGGAGGCTGGAACAATGACCCGTTCCGGGCTCGTTAGGGCTGCTTCCTTCCGGACCTGACCCGGTTGGCGAGTGGATCGTCCACCACCAACCTCCCGATGTCCATATCGGCAATTGCGCGACGAAATGCAAGTGCGCAGGCAAATCGGCGCCATCACAAGAGAGATTCGCTTGCAGCCCCGATGCAGCCGCTCTAGCGTTCGTGGTTTGATGAAAACAAGAAAAGCAAGGGAAACGCCGATGCTGCCGGGCCTGAAGGCCGGATTCACGCTGGATGCCCGGCTGGAGGCGGACAGCGAGCAGTTGATGTGGCTTGGGCTGTGCGAATTGCGGGTGATGAACGACCGCCGCTGGCCATGGCTGCTCCTGGTGCCACAGCGGCCGGGCGCGGAAGAAATCCACGACATGACGCCGCTCGACCAGGCGATGCTGACCTTCGAGACCAATATGGTGGCGCAGGCGCTCAAGAAAGTCAGCGGCTGCACCAAGATCAACACCGGCGCGCTCGGCAATATCGTGCGCCAACTGCATATCCATATCGTCGCACGGTCCGAAGGCGATCCCGGCTGGCCCGGCCCGGTGTGGGGGTATGGCCTGCGCGAGCCCTATCAGCGTTCCGACCTGCGCCGGTTTGCCGAAACCGTAAGGGCGGCGCTATAAGCCTTCCCCGGTGTTGTTCCGAAACACGTTCATTCCCGGACATGTCCATTCCAAAGCATCAGAGACCGCATGAGCTTCCGCCTGTTTGACGCGCCTTTGCGCGAGCCGAGCCAGTTCGTCGGCTTTGCCGGCAACATGATCGACCGGCAATCCGAGAATCGAGCCGACGATTCGGTCGACAAGGCGCTGGCGGATCCCACGACGCGGCTTTTGCTGATGAATGGCGGCCGGCTCCACCTGAAGCTTGGTAACAGCGGCAGTCTCGATCCCTGGTTCGACGCCGCCGGGAGCGAACCCTTCAAGCCGTCCCTCGCCGGGGCTGTGCTGCTCGGCTTTTCCGAACAGGGGCCGGTACTGGCGATGCCTGTGGGGATCGAGGCCGAACAGCTGCCCGAGACCGTCAAGGCGATCGACTACCGGTCTGTCTACATGCAGGGGCTGATCGATGAAGCGGCGGCGGGAGCGATGGCGCAAGGGGCGGCCCTGCTTGCCTGGCACGCCAGCCATCGTTTTTGCAGCAAATGCGGCACGCAATCGCAAATGCGGGCTGGCGGCTACAAGCGCCATTGCCCGAATTGCGGCACCGAACATTTTCCGCGTACCGACCCGGTGGCCATCATGCTGACGGCGACACGGGAAAAATGCCTGCTCGGACGCGGCCGGCATTTCGCGCCGGGCATGTATTCGGCGCTTGCCGGTTTCATCGAGCCGGGCGAGACGATCGAGGCGGCGGTGCGCCGCGAAACGCTGGAGGAGGCCGGCATCCGGCTCGGCCGCGTCGTCTACCACGCCAGCCAGCCCTGGCCGTTCCCCTATTCGCTGATGATCGGCTGCTTCGGCGAGCCGCTCAATGAGGACATCCAGGCCGACCTCAACGAGTTGGAGGACTGCCGCTGGTTCGGCCGCGACGAGGTGCGCCTCATGCTGGCCAGGGAGCATGCCGACAACCTTGTCACGCCGCCGAAAGGGGCGATCGCGCACCATCTCATCCGCGCCTGGGTCGACAGCGAATACTAAAAGTCATTGCAGGAGTAGAAAATGATCCGTCACACCGTCGTCTTCACGCTAAAGCATCCGCCGCATTCGCTGGAGGAAAAGCGTTTCCTGGTCGATGCCAAGAAAGCCCTCTCGACGATCCGGGGCGTCACGCATTTCGAACAGTTGCGGCAGATCAGCCCCAAGAACGACTATCAGTTCGGCTTCTCGATGGAGTTCGCCGACCAGGCCGCCTACACCAGATACAACGATCATCCCGACCATGTCGCCTTCGTGCGCGACCGCTGGGTGCCCGAGGTCGAGAAATTTCTCGAGATCGACTATGTGCCGCTGGGTGCGGTGATTTAAGCGCAGCCAGCGTTGAACAACAGCAAGCGCGATAGCGCTCCTGGCAAGGGCGACGCAACCCTATCCGTGAACTTGCGATGGGTTGCCATTCGTGCGCTCAACCTTGCAATTTCCGCTCAAACGGATTAAATGTGGTTACGTAACCACATTTGCGGAATTGGTATGATCACCACGCTTTCAGGTCGCGAACTCAATCAGGATCTAGGCCGCGCAAAACGCGCTGCCAAGGACGGCCCCGTGATCATCACCGACAGAGGGCGGCCAGTGCATGTCCTCTTGTCGTTCGATGAATATAAACGGCTCACCGGTAAAACGCGGTCGCTCGGTGACATGCTGGCCACACCGGAAGCGGGTGACGTTGACTTGCCGCTCCCGGCCCGCACGGAACATGCCCAACCAGTAGACCTGTCCTGATGCTGTTGCTCGATACCAATGTCGTGTCCGAATTGCGCAAGGTATCGAGCGGTAGGGCGCATCCCAATGTCGTGGTCTGGAACGAAACCGTCGATCCCGCCGAAACCTTCATTTCATCCGTAGTCCTGCACGAACTGGAGATTGCCGTAAGACTCGTAGAGCACAACGACGCCGTTGCTGGCAAAGTGCTGCGCAATTGGTTGGAAAATGCGGTTCTCACAACATTTTCCGGTCGTATCTTGCCGCTGGACGACGCAGCGGCCGTTCAGGCGGCACAATGGCATGTGCCCAATCCCAAACCGATCAATGATGCCTATATCGCGGCCACGGCCTTCACCCGGCGGATGACGCTGGTGACGCGCAACATTGGCGATTTCGAGGGAACGGGAGTAACGTTGGTAAATCCGTGGGACATCCAGGCGTAGGCTTTTAAGTCATGGCTTCCTGGGATTGCTCTAATCCGCCACTTTCCACTGCTCACGCGACTCGCTGGCCGGATAGACGCCCAGGATCCGCACCTCTCGCGAGAAAAAGCGCAACTCGTCCAACGCCAGCTTGACCAGCGGATCGTCGGGATGGCCCTCGATGTCGGCGTAGAACAGCGTCGCGGTGAAGGCGCCGAGCTGGTAGCTCTCCAGCTTGGTCATGTTGATGCCGTTGGTGGCGAAGCCGCCCATGGCCTTGTAGAGGGCGGCCGGCACGTTGCGGACGCGGAAGATGAAAGTCGTCATCATCTTGGTGTCGGCTGAAGGCCGCTCGGCCCATTGTTTGCTCTTGGTCAGGACGACAAAACGGGTGACGTTCGAGTCGGTGTCCTCGACATTTTCCTCGATGATATCGAGCCCGTAGAGCGTCGCCGCCAGCGCCGGCGACAGCGCGGCCATGGTGCGGTCCTTGACCTCGGAGATCATCTTAGCGGCACCGGCCGTATCGCCGGCGACGACCGCCTTCCAGCCGTTTTTGCGGATGTATTTGCGGCACTGGCCAAGCGCGTGGATGTGGCTGTGAACCGTCTTGATCTCGTCGCGCTTGACGCCGGGCAGCACCATCAGCTGGAAATGGATCGGCAGGAAATACTCGCCGACGATGTGCATCCGCGATTCCGGTAGAAGATGATGGATGTCGGCGACGCGGCCGGCGATGGTGTTCTCGATCGGGATCATGGCGAGGTCGGCCTTGCCGGTCTCGACCGCGTTGAAGGCATCCTCGAAGGTCGGGCATGGCAACGGCTCCATCGAGGGATAGACGTTGCGGCAGGCGGTGTCGGAATTGGCACCCGGCTCGCCCTGGAAGGATATTCTGTTGGTCTTTTCAGGCATGGGCCGGGTCTCGATTCACGGTGTCGAAGGGATTTCTCAGTTTGAAAGGATGGTTCGGGCGCGCTCGAGGTCTTGTGGCGTATCGACGCCGAGCGGCAGCGACCGGACGATCTCGGCATCGATGCGCATGCCGGCTTCCAGCGCCCGCAACTGCTCAAGCCGCTCGCGGCGCTCCAGCGGCGACGGTTTCAGTGCAACGAAGCGTTCGAGTGCCGAGCGGCGATAGGCGTAGAGGCCGACATGGTGATAGAGCGGCCCCTCGCCCCAAGGCGCTGTGGCGCGGGTGAAATAGAGCGCCCTCAGCCGCGTGGCTGACAGCGGCGAACCGACGATCTTGACGACGTTCGGATTGGTCTTTTCCTCTTCGCGGACGATCTCGACACCAAGCGTGGCGATATCCACCGCCGCGTCCTCGAACGGCCTGAGCGAGGCGGCGATGATGCCGGGATCGATGGTCGGCAGGTCGCCCTGCACATTGACGATCGTTTCGACCTTGCGTCCGGGATCAAGCGCGGCCAGCGCCTCGTGGATGCGGTCGGAGCCGGATTCGTGGTCGATGCGCGTCATCACCGCCTCGAAACCATGCGCGCGCACCGCTTCGGCGACGCTTTGCGTGTCAGTCGCCACCACCACGCGGCCGAGGCCGGCTTCGGCCGCGCGACGGGCGACATGGACGATCATCGGCGCGCCGGATATGTCGGCCAGCGGCTTGCCCGGCAGGCGGGTGGAGGCCATGCGGGCCGGTATCAGGATCAGGGTGGACATGGCGGTGGCAAGGCGTTCGAAAAGAGGAGGGGAAAAGTGGCAAAAGGTCTCACTGGCAGCGCCCTTATAGGTGTTGCAACGCCGGAGCAAAAGACCTAGTTTCCGCCCGATTTGACCGGCTCTGGAGGGCGGGTCTCGATACCGACGGACGGAGTGGACGGTTCGGTCCGCCGGAAAAGGGAGCAAGGGGCGTATGGATTCCAACGAAGTCAACAAGCTGCTTGCCGGATTGCTCGGAACCGTTTTCGTCGTTTTCTCGGTCGGCCTGGTATCTGACGCGCTGTTTGCCTCGCCGGCTCCTGAAAAGCCCGGTTTTGCCATCGAGGCAGCCGAGCCGGCCGAAGGTGGCCCGGCCGCCCCGGCCGCCGAAGCCAAGCCGATCGCCGACCTGCTGGCGACCGCCAATGTCGAGGCGGGTGCTGCGGTCTTCAAGAAATGCCAGGCCTGCCATTCCGGTGAAAAGGGTGGCCCCAACAAGGTCGGCCCCGATCTGTGGGATCTCGTCGATCGTCCTGTCGCCGAACATGAAGGCTTTGCCTACTCGGCCGGCATGAAGGAATTTTCCAAGGGCGGCACCGAGAAGTGGACCTACGACAACATCAACCACTTCATCACCTCGCCGAAGAAATTCGTGAAGGGCACGGCCATGGGCTTCGCCGGCCTGCCCAAGGACGAGGACCGCGCCAACGTCATCGCCTATCTGCGCACGCTGTCGGACAATCCGAAGCCGCTGCCGGCACCAGGCGCCGCCGCCGACGCCAGCGCGCCCGCCAAGCCGGCCGATGGCGCCGCTCCGGCCAAGCCGGCTGACGGCGCGGCGCCGGCCAAGCCTGCCGCGCCCGCGGCTCCGGCACCAGCCGCGCCGGCCAAATAACCGAATTGTCATCAAAGCGTTCATAGAAAAGCCGGGTTCTGCCCGGCTTTTTTGTTAGGAAAAACGCATGTGCGGCGACAAAGCCGCGCATGGCGGTTTTCAGGAGCGCCAAATCATCTAGATTGCCTTTTCTGGATGGTCCGGAGAAACGCATCGCGAAGAGGACAGTGCATGACGGTTGGCCGAACGCTTCTCAGGTCGTTGCTGGCGGCAGCCCTTTTGGTGGCCGGACTGCAGACGACCCTGGCCGACGAGTGGCGAACCACCTCATCGCTGATCGGCGATTCCAAGTACGGCGACAATTTTCAGCACTACGACTACGTCAACCCGAACGCGCCCAAGGGCGGGACGCTGAATTCGGTGCTGCTCGGTACCTATGACAGCTTCAACCCTTACATCGTTCAGGGATCGCCGGCGGCGGGCCTCGTCGGTTTCGGCGGCGGCCTGCTCTACGACACGCTGATGGAGCAGGCGACCGATGAGGGCAGCACCAGCCACCCACTGATCGCCGACGCTTACAAATATCCGGCTGACTACTCCTCGGCGACCTACCGGCTCGACCCGCGCGCGAAATGGCATGACGGCCAGCCGATCACCGTCGACGACGTGATCTGGTCGTTCCAGGTGTTGAAGGCAAACAGTCCGCAATACAGCCGCTATTTCGAGAACGTCACCGACGCAGTGGCGATCTCCGACCGCGAGGTCGAGTTCCATTTCAACCAGAAGGGCAACCGGGAACTGCCGAAGATCATCGGCGACCTCGCCGTGCTGCCGAAGCACTGGTGGGAAGGCACCGACGCCAATGGCAAGAAGCGCGACGTCACCAAGCCGACGCTGGAAATTCCGCTGGGATCGGCGGCCTACAAGATCGCCAGCTTCAAGCCGGGCTCGGAAATCGTCTGGCAGCGCGTGCCGGACTATTGGGCGGCCAAGCTGCCGGTGAAGATCGGTCGCGAGAATTTCGACACGCGCCGATATACCTACATCCTCGACGACAATGCCGCCTGGCTGGCCTTCACCAAGGGCGGATTGGAAGACATCAACCGCGAGTACAGCTCCCGCAAATGGGCGACCGCCTATAATTTCCCGGCCATCCAGGCCGGTGACGTCGTCAAGAAGGACTTCCAGACCCAATCGCCGCAGCCGATGCAGGGCTTTGTCCTCAACCAGCGAAGGCCGCTGTTCCAGGACCGGCTTGTTCGCGAGGCACTGACCATCCCATTCGATTTCGAGAGCATGAATCGCACGCTGTTCTTCGGCTTCAACACCCGCACGTCGAGCTATTTCCAGGGTACCGAATTGGCGTCGAGCGGGCTGCCGCAAGGCAAGGAATTGGAGATCCTCGAGAAATATCGCGACAAGCTACCACCCGAGCTCTTCACGCAAGAGTTCAAGCTGCCGGTCTACGATTCGCCACAAGCGGAGCGAAAGTACCTGAAACAGGCGGTCGATCTATTCGCCAAGGCAGGCTGGGTGATCAAGGGCGGCAAGATGGTCAACGCCAAGACAGGCGCCCCGTTCAAGTTCGAGATCCTTGGCTGGAATGACACCGACCAGGTGATCGCCAGTCCCTACATCGCCAATCTGCGCAAGATCGGCGTCGACGCTTCGCTGCGCATCATCGACCAGACCCAGTACATCAACCGCGTCAACAATTTCGATTTCGATGTCGTCACGGGCTTGTTCGGCCAATCGGACTCGGCCGGCAACGAGCAGCGCGATTTCTGGAGCTCGAAAGCCGCTGACACGCCGGGCTCGCGCAATCTGATGGGCATAAAGGATCCGACCGTCGATGCGCTGGTCGACCGTATCATCTTCGCCACCGACCGCGAGGATCTTGTCGCCGCCACCCATGCGCTCGACCGGGTGCTGCTTTGGAACTTCTACGTCGTGCCGCAATATTATCGGTCGGCGGTCTGGCTGGCCTATCGGGACAAGTTCAAATTCCCCGACAAGCAGCCCGCCTATGTCGGTGTCGACATCGATTCCTGGTGGATTGACCTCGACAAGGAGAAGGCACTGGCGGCCAAATACAAGGGCGGCAATTGATGGCGATGCTGCCGCGCCGCGATTTCCTGGCACTGAGCGGGGCCGCCGCTGCCGCGGCCCTGCTGCCGGGAAGAGCCTTCGCCGACATTGCAACCGGCGTGAAATTGCACGGTCTGTCGGCCTTCGGCGACCTCAAATACACACCGGATTTTGCGCATTTCGACTATGTCAATCCGGACGCGCCCAAGGGCGGCCAGATGAATTTCACGCCGCCCAGCGCAACCCTCAATCAGAGCTTCCTGACTTTCAACACACTGAATTTCCTGGTGTTGAAGGGGGAGGCGCCGCCGCGCGCCGAACTCTGTTTCGATTCCCTGATGGCAAGCGCGCTCGATGAGCCGGACACGGTCTACGGCCTGCTCGCCGAGTCCGTCACCTTGTCGTCGGACCGCAATGGCTTTCGCTTCGTGCTTCGTCCGCAGGCGCGCTTCCACGACGGCTCGCCGCTGACCGCCGGAGACGTTGTCTTCGCGTTGAAGCTCTACAAGGACAAGGGTCACCCGAACCTTTCCAAGGCATTGCGGTACATGACCGACGCGGTCGCGGTCGACCCCGTCACCCTTGAGCTGACCTTCAATGGCGAACAGTCGGCGCAAAACATCCTGGCGGTCGTGACCATGCCGATCGTGTCCAAGGCCTATTATATGGCCAATGAGTTCGATGCCTCGACCATGACACCGCCGCTGGGCTCGGGACCCTACAAGATCGGACGCGTGGTCGCCGGACAGGCCGTCGAATATGAACGCGTCGCCGACTATTGGGGCCGCTATCTCGCGGTGAACCGCGGCCAGTACAATTTCGACCGCATCCGCATCGACTTCTATCTCGACCGGCAAGCCGCATTCGAGGCCTTCAAGAAAGGCGATACGCATTTTCGTGAGGAGTTCACCTCGCGTGTATGGGCCACCGGATATGATTTTCCGGCGTTGAACGATGGCAAGGTCGTCAAAAGGGAATTTCCCGGCGAGAAGACGCCGGACATGCAGGGCGTCGCGCTGAACCAGCGCCGTCCGCAATTCCGCGATGAGCGGGTGCGACAGGCGATCGCCAACTGCTTCGATTTCGAATGGATGAAGCGCGCGCTGTTTTACGGCTCCTACGAGCGCTCGCAATCGAATTTCGAACGTTCGGATTACAAGGCCGAGGGCCTGCCCTCGCCAGGCGAATTGGCGCTGCTCAAGCCATTGCGGGCCGAGTTGCCGCCGGAGGTGTTTGGCGAGGCGGTAACGCAGCCGCTCTCGGACGGTTCAGGTCATGACCGCAAGCTGCTGAGCGCGGCTTCGAAACTGCTTGCCGAAGCCGGCTGGAAACGCACGGGTAGTTTCGTCGTCAACGACAAGGGCGAGAGGCTGCGGGTGGAAATGCTGGCGGAGGACGATGGCATCGTTCGCATTTTCACTCCGTGGTCCGAGAACATGAAGGCGATCGGGATCGATGCTTCGATCCGGCAGGTCGATTCGGCGCAATATGAACAGCGGCAGAGTGATTTCGATTTCGACCTCAACGTCCTGCATTGGTCGATCGGAGCAACGCCCACGGTCGACAGCCTGGAGATGCTCTACGATTCCCGCATGGCGAACACGCCGGGGCAGCGCAATTATCCGGGGACCGAAAGCAAGGCCATCGACGCGCTGATCGTGGCCGCCGGCAAGGCGCGCAGCCGAACAGAACTCGTCACCGCGCTCAGAGCGCTCGACCGGGTCTTGCGCGCGCGGCTAGACTGGATTCCAACATACTATCTGGCGAATCACCGCGTCGCCTATTGGGACATGTTCGGCTTTGTCGAGCAAAAGCCCGATTTCGGCTTTCCGGTCGAGACGCTGTGGTGGTTTGATAAGGGCAAGGCGGCAAAAATTGGCAAAGGTTAAAGTATCGGTCCGCAGAGGGCAGGAAGCCTGATGGGCGCCTATATACTGCGCCGCATCCTTTTGATGATCCCGACCCTGTTCGGCATCATGGCGATTTCCTTCGCCGTCATCCAGTTCGCGCCCGGCGGCCCGGTCGAGCAGGTGATCGCCAAGCTGACCAATCAGGGCGGCAGCGACCGCCTCGGAGGCGGCGGCGGCGATGCGGGCGGTTCCAATTTCGACGTCGCTGGCGATGTCAGCTCGAAATATCGCGGCGCGCAGGGGCTCGATCCGGAATTCATCAAGAAGCTGGAGAAGCAGTACGGCTTCGACAAGCCGCCGCTCGAGCGCTTCGGCATGATGCTGTGGAACTATATCCGGTTCGATTTCGGCAACAGCTACTTCCGCGACATCTCGGTGCTCGACCTGATCCTCGAGAAGATGCCGGTGTCGATCTCGATCGGGCTCTGGATCACGCTCTTGTCCTATCTGATTTCCATCCCGCTCGGTATCCGCAAGGCGGTGAAGGACGGCACGCCTTTCGACGTCTGGACCAGCGGCGTCGTCATCGTCGGCTATGCCATTCCGGGCTTCCTGTTCGGCATCATGCTGATGGTGCTGTTCGCCGGCGGATCCTTCTGGGACTGGTTCCCGTTGCGCGGCATCGTCTCGGACAATTGGGACCAGTTGTCCTGGCCAGGCAAGATCGCCGACTATTTCTGGCACATGACCCTGCCGCTGACAGCGCTGGTGCTGTCGGCCTTCGCCACGACGACGCTGCTCACCAAGAACTCGTTCCTGGAGGAAATCCGCAAGCAGTATGTGGTGACGGCGCGGGCCAAGGGCCTGTCGGAGCGACAGGTGCTCTACGGCCATGTCTTCCGCAATGCCATGCTGATCGTCATTGCCGGCTTCCCCGGCGCCTTCATCTCGGCCTTCTTCACCGGTTCGCTGCTGATCGAGAACATCTTCTCGCTCGATGGCCTCGGCCTGCTCGGCTTCCGCTCGGTGGTCGAGCGCGACTATCCGGTGGTGTTCGCCAATCTCTATATTTTCTCGCTTCTCGGCCTGTTCGTCGGATTGCTGTCCGACCTCATCTACACCTGGGTCGATCCGCGCATCGATTTCGAGCGGAGAGACGTCTGATGTCGGAGGCAAGCGTCACTGCCGGCGTGGTGCCGGAGCGGATGCCACGGCCGTTCCTGTCGCCGCTCAACAAGCGCCGCCTGCAGAATTTCAAGGCCAACCGGCGCGGCTACTGGTCGTTGTGGATTTTCCTCGTCCTGTTCGCGCTGTCGCTGTTTGCCGAATTCATCGCCAACGACAAGCCGATCATCGCGTCCTACAAGGGTGAAATCCTGTTTCCGGTGCTGGTCGCCTACCCCGAGGAAAAATTCGGCGGCTTCTATGCCGTCACCGATTATCGCGATCCGGTGATCCAGGACGAGATCAACGCCAATGGCTGGATGATCTGGCCGCCGATCCGCTATTCCTACCAGACCGTCAACAATGCCATTCCGGAAGCGGCACCCGCCAAGCCGTCCTGGCAGTATGACGCCGCGAAGCGCTGCAACCAGTATCCGCAAGGGGCTGCCGACCCCGCCTGCATCGTCGGCAACTGGAACTGGCTCGGCACCGACGACCAGGCGCGCGACGTCTTGGCGCGCGTCATCTACGGCTTCCGTATCTCGGTGCTGTTCGGGCTGATCCTGACCGCCGGCTCGGCCCTGATCGGCGTCGGCGCCGGCGCCTTGCAGGGCTATTTCGGCGGCTGGACGGACCTGCTGTTCCAGCGCTTCATCGAAATCTGGTCGGCGATCCCGGTGCTTTACCTCTTGCTCATCGTCGCCGCCATCCTGCCACCGGGCTTTTTCATCCTGCTCGGGCTGATGCTGTTGTTCTCCTGGGTGGCGCTGGTCGGCGTCGTGCGGGCCGAGTTCCTGCGCGCCCGCAACTTCGAGTACGTCAACGCCGCGCGCGCGCTCGGCGTGCCCAACCGCACCATCATGTTCCGGCATCTGTTGCCCAATGCCATGGTGGCGACATTGACCTTCCTGCCCTTCCTGCTCTCTGGCTCGATCTCGACGCTGACCTCGCTCGACTATCTCGGCTTCGGCCTGCCGCCGGGGTCCGCCTCGCTCGGTGAGTTGCTGAAGCAGGCGCAGCGCAACCTCAATGCGCCGTGGCTCGGCATTTCCGGCTTCGTCGTCATCTCGCTGATGCTGTCGCTGCTGGTCTTTGTCGGCGAGGCGACGCGCGACGCCTTCGATCCGCGCAAGACGTTCAAATGAGCGAAGCGCCTCTGCTCAGCGTCCAGGACCTCAGCGTCGCCTTCGGCCAGGGCGGCGGCCAGTCTGTCGCTGTCGACCACATCTCCTTCGACATCGCCAAGGGCGAGACGATCGCGCTGGTCGGCGAGTCCGGCTCCGGCAAGTCGGTCTCGGCGCTGTCGGTGTTGAAACTCCTGCCCTACCCCAGTGCCAGCCACCCCTCGGGAAAGATCCTGTTCGAGGGCGCCGACCTGCTGGCGATGAGCGAGAAGCAATTGCGACAGGTGCGCGGCAACAAGATCACCATGATCTTCCAGGAGCCGATGACCTCGCTCAATCCGCTGCACACGATCGAGCAGCAGATCGTCGAGATCCTGAAGCTGCATCAGGGCATGGCCGACCGCGCGGCCAAGGCGCGCACGCTGGCGCTGCTCAACGAGGTCGGCATCCGCGATCCGCAGAAGCGGCTCGACGCCTATCCGCACCAGCTGTCCGGCGGCCAGCGCCAGCGCGTCATGATCGCCATGGCTCTGGCCAACGAACCGGAACTGCTGATCGCCGACGAGCCGACGACGGCGCTCGACGTCACCGTGCAGGCGCAGATCCTCGAACTGCTGGCGGGCCTCAAAAGCCGCAAAGGCATGTCGATGCTGTTCATCACCCACGATCTCGGCATCGTGCGCAAGATCGCCGACCGGGTTTGCGTCATGACCAAGGGCAAGATCGTCGAGACCGGACCGACCAAGGACATCTTCGCCAATCCGCAGCACCCCTATACGCGCCACCTGCTGGCAGCCGAGCCGAAGGGCAAGCCGCCGGCCGCCAACGCCGACGCCAAGCCGGTGATGACCGGAAAGGACATCAAGGTCTGGTTCCCGATCAAGCAGGGCTTCTTCCGCCGCACGGTCGACCATGTGAAGGCGGTCGACGGCATCGATGTCACCGTGCGCGCCGGCCAGACGCTGGGCGTGGTCGGCGAATCCGGTTCCGGCAAGACGACGCTCGGCCTGGCCCTGGCGCGCATGATCTCGTCGACGGGAACCATCCGGTTCAACGGCCGCGACATCAACCAGCTCACCTTCAACGCCATGCGGCCGCTCAGGCGCGAATTGCAGATCGTGTTCCAGGACCCGTTCGGTTCGCTCAGCCCGCGCATGTCGATCGCCGAGATCATCGAGGAAGGGCTGAAGATCCACGAGCCGAAACTGTCGCCCGATGAACGCGACGACAAGGTTGCGGACGTGCTGAAGGAGGTCGGCCTCGATCCGGCGACCCGCAACCGCTATCCGCACGAGTTTTCCGGCGGCCAGCGCCAGCGTGTCGCGATCGCGCGCGCCATGGTGCTCAACCCGCGCTTCGTCATGCTGGACGAGCCGACATCGGCGCTCGACATGAGCGTGCAGGCGCAGGTCGTCGACCTCCTGCGCAATCTGCAGGCCAAGCATGACCTCGCCTATCTCTTCATCAGCCATGACCTCAAGGTCATCCGGGCGCTTGCCAACGATGTCATCGTCATGCGCAACGGCCAGATCGTCGAAGCCGGCCCCTCCCAGCAGATTTTTGAAAATCCGCAAACCGACTATACTCGGGCGCTGATCTCGGCCGCCTTCAAGATAGAGACGGCGCCGGTCGGCATCGTCAGCCAGTAATTTGCGTAAAGAGGGACTAGACGAATCGCGATGGAAAAAGGCCGCATCCTACTTGCCGTCACCGGCTTTCATCCGCAGCGCTGGCGCGAGTTGCTGTCGGCCGAGCGCGAGGTAGTGCTGGAGCCGGATGGCGCCAAGGATCCGTCGATCACCTATGCGGTGGTGTGGAAGCAGAAGCCCAATTTGTTGTCTTCGCTGCCCAATCTGCGCGCCATCTTCTCCATCGGCGCCGGCGTCGACCATATTTTCGCCGATCCAGGCCTGCCCGACGTGCCGATCGTCAAGGTCGTCGCCGACAATCTTACGCAATACATGACCGAATATGTCGTCTGGCGGGTGCTCGATCATCATCGCCAGGGCCTGCTCTACCGGCAGCAGCAGCAAAAGAAGATCTGGCACGAGCCGCCGCAGCGGCCAGCCGGCGACATCTCCGTCGGCATTATGGGGCTCGGCAATCTCGGCCGTGCTGCGGCCTCGGTGCTGCTGTCGCTCGGCTTCGCGGTCAATGGCTGGTCGCGCACCGAGCGGCCGATGCAAGGGGTGGCGACCTATTCCGGCGAGGCCGGGTTGATCCCCTTCCTCAAGGCAACAGATATCCTTGTCGTGCTTTTGCCGCTGACGCCGGACACGCAAGGCATCATCAATTACGGCGTGCTGAAGGAATTGCGCAAGCGCAACGGCCTCGGCGGCTCGGTGCTGATCAACGCCGGACGCGGCCGCCTGCAGAAGGATGCCGACATCGTGCGGGCGCTGGACGACGGCACGCTGAAGGAGGCGAGCCTCGATGTGTTCGAGGTCGAACCGCTGCCGAAGACCAGCCCGCTGTGGAACCATCCGAAGGTGTTCGTGACTCCGCACGCCGCGGCGACCTCCGATCCCATGCATCTGGTGCCGACCATGCTGCGCCAGATGGACGCCTTCGAGCGCGGCGAGAAGCTCGAGAATCTGGTGGATCGCAAGGCGGGATATTAGCCAGGCGTCCTATATAGCCAGGTCCCATTGCCTGAAGCACTGCTTGATTGCTCCCATCGAGGACAGCTGGAGCTTCGGCAGGTCGAGTTCCTCGAACATCGCCTGGTATCTTCTGCGGTTTTTCGGCGTGGTCACGGCAATATGGTGGATCATGTCCCATTTGACGCTGTCGCGTCCGCCCTCCAGGGCTCCGCGTCTGTTCTTCTCAAACCAGCTTCGCCTGAAGTAACGCAGCAGGCTTGCCGGCGTGGAGATATCCAGCAGGATCACTCCCGTCGCCCGCCGAAAACGTTGCGGCATGCAGATCGAGTAATTTCCGTCCATCACCCAGCGCTCGCCGGCGATCGCGGCGTCATGCATGGCGATGAATTCGCTCTTTGGACGCGCCTCCCAGTCTGTGTTGGGCAGATGATGAAGCAGATCGAGGTGAACGGGGTCAAGGCCACGCTTGCGGGCAATCGCGACGGCCAGGGTCGACTTGCCGCTGTTGGACGGCCCCAGAATGCAGATGCGGTCGCCTAGGTCCGAGAGTTTCATTGATCGCCCCCATGCGGACGCGAGCATGCTGCCGGCGATCGCTCTCGTCGGCTGCTGCTTCTATCTTCAGGCAGGCAGGGCGAACTTCTTCTTCTGATTGTCCGGCTTGCCGCAGTCGCGGCGCTCGATCGACCGGTTCATGGCATCGATCTCGCCTGACGCCTTGTCACTGTCGCGCTTGGCCTTGGAGCGCATGTCGGGCGTGAACGGACCGAAACCCATGGCGGGATTGGAGAAGGTCGGCTTCGCGGTCACCGGAAGGTTGTATTGCTGCGCCAGGCCATTGCGCTGCGCCAGCAACTGGTCGCACGGCACGGTATCGTATTGCAGGGAGGATTCTACGTTGGCGTCCTGCCGCTCGGACATCGAGTTGCCGACGCAGCCGGCCGTTGCCAGGCAGGATGCCAAGATCATCATGTTCCAGCGCATCCGATATGCTCCTCCTGATATCCCGCACTGATGCGACCAGATCGCAAATATCAGTCGCGCACGCAAATCGGACTTTTTCGCAGCAGCGGGATGGTGTTCATGCACGCTTCAAACGGCGTGAGGCTTCCACGCCACAACGCCCAGCCCTTTGACGGGCTCGCGGCGATCCTGCCGGATGGTGGTTGGCTCCAGCGCCAGGATCGCAAGCCCGTTGGCTTCGAGTGTCCGCCTGACATAGGGTTGCGAATGAGCGTAGCGCCGCGAGGGCTGCAGCGCGAAGTCGCCGTCGTCTGCAAGGGTCTCGACGGAAAAGGCAAACAGGCCGCCTTCGGCGAGCAGGCCGGCAACGGTGCCCATCGGACCGTCGAGCGCGCCGATGTAGATCAAGACATCGGCCGATGTCACCAGATCGGGCTTTTCGCCTGAATGAGAGAATCCCTGCAGATCGGCTTTCGTCAGCGTGTCGTAGATGCCTTTCGCCTGCGCCTTCTTCAGCATCCTGGCCGAGATATCGACCCCTTCCAGCCGGTCGACGATCGGCCTCAGCCTCTCGCCCATCAGCCCGGTTCCGCAGCCCAGGTCGAGCGCCAGGCGGAAGCGGCCCGGCCTTGCCTTGCGAATCATCTGCTCGAGGAATTCGGGGAGCCGGTAGTCGAGCTTGCCGACCAGCATCTCCTCGAATGTCTCGGCATAATGATCGAACAGCGCTTCGACAAAGGCGCTGGGCGGCGCGGCGGCAACCGGAGCCTTGCCGATCAGCTGCAGTTTGAGGGCGGCGCCCTGGCGATCAGCCGCATCCAGTTTCAGCGACATCGCCCAGGCCTGCGCCGCCAGGTCGAGCCTGCCCGATGCCTCGTGCATCTCGCCGAGGCGGAACCAGCCCATTGCCCATTGCGGCGCCAGCTCCAATGCGCCGAGCAGCAGCTCGGCCGCCGCCGTGGGATCGCCGGAGGCAAAGAGCATCTCGGCATAGTCGGCACGGCGATCGGCGTTCAAATCGCCGGACGATGTCTGAAGCGGTTTCATGATGATGTTTCCGCCGGCGGATGGCAGCCGGGCCGCCATCTCTGTAGAGCAAAGCTGGCCTGAGAGTCAGCAGTCTCCGACAAACGGCTTCCCGCAGCGGAATTATATCCTATCTTGGGGACCATGCGCGCTGCCGACCTGCTTCATCCCCGGCCCGAGGGTCTTTACTGTCCACCGGGCGATTTCTTCATCGACCCAGTGCGGCCGGTGGGCCGGGCGCTGATCACGCACGGCCATTCCGACCATGCACGCTCCGGCCACCGCTCGGTGCTGGCGACGCAGCAGACGCTCGACATTATGGGTCTGCGCTACGGCGAGGACTTTGCCGGAACGACGCAAGCCGCGCGGGTCGGCGAGACGATCGCGCTGAACGGCGTCAGCGTCAGCTTCCATCCGGCCGGCCATGTGCTGGGTTCGGCGCAGATATCGGTCGAGCATCAGGGCACGCGCATCGTCGCCTCCGGCGATTACAAACGACAAAGGGATGCGACCTGCGTGCCGTTCGAGCCGATCCGTTGCGACGTGTTCATCACCGAAGCGACCTTCGGCCTGCCGGTGTTTCGCCATCCGCCGGACACGGGGGAGATCGCCCGCCTGTTGAAATCGGCAGCGCAGTTTCCCGAACGCTCGCATCTGGTCGGCGCCTATGCGCTGGGCAAGGCGCAGCGGGTGATGCGGCTGTTGCGCGATGCCGGCTATGACAAGCCGCTCTACATCCATGGCGCGCTGGCCAGGCTCAGCGAATACTATCAGAGCCAGGGCATCGACCTGGGTATCCTCGAGCCGGCAACGGTCGAAGACGGCAAGGACGGCTTCACTGGCGCCATCGTCGTCGGCCCGCCATCGGCCTTCGCCGATCGCTGGGCGCGGCGCTTTCCCGATCCGATCTCGTGCTTCGCGTCGGGCTGGATGCGGATCCGCCAGCGCGCCAAGCAAGGTGGCGTCGAACTGCCGCTGATCATCTCGGACCATGCCGATTGGGACGAGCTCACGGCCACCATCAAGGAGACCGGCGCCGAGGAGATCTGGGTGACGCATGGCCGCGAGGAAGCGCTGGTTCGCTGGTGCGAGCTCGAAGGCATCGCCGCCCGGCCGCTGCATCTGGTGGGCTATGAGGACGAGGGCGATTGATGCAGTATTGCTCGTCAATCACCACCTCCGAGCACTGTGGCGCCCCCCTCTGGCCTGCCGGCCATCTCCCCCACGAGGGGGGAGATCGGACGTCGCGTCGGCGTTCGCCAATCTCCATCGTTGCCGAAGATGAGCCGGCGCCGAAGCTGCCAATCTCCCCCCTTGTGGGGGAGATGTCCGGCAGGACAGAGGGGGGCGACGTAGAGCGCAAACCTCCATCAATGGCGTGGTTCATACCATCATGAACCGCTTCGCCGAACTCCTCGACCGCCTGGTGCTGACGCCGTCGCGCAACGGCAAGCTGACGCTGCTGGTCGACTATTTCCGAACTGTCGAGGACCCGGATCGCGGGCTGGCGCTGGCGGCCATCACCGGGGACCTTACTATAGCCGCGGTCAAGCCGGCGATGCTGCGCATGCTGGTCACCGAACGCATGGACCCTGTGCTGTTCGGCTACTCTTACGACTATGTCGGCGATCTCGCCGAAACGGTGTCGCTGGTCTGGCCACAGACGCCGGGCAAGATCCCCAACCACGAGCCGACGCTTGGCGAGGTCGTGGCCAAACTACAGGCGGCAAGCCGCTCGGACGGACCGAAAGTGCTGGCCGGCTTGCTCGACAGCGCCGGCATCTCGGCGCGCTTTGCCATCATCAAGCTGGTCACCGGCGGCCTGCGCATCGGCGTCTCGGCGCGTCTCGCCAAACAGGCGCTGGCGGATTTCGGCAAGGTCGACGTCGCCGAGATCGAGGAGCTATGGCACGGGCTGTCGCCGCCCTATATGGCGCTGTTCGCCTGGCTGGAAGGCAAGGCCGAAAAACCCCGCAACACGGCGATGGCTTTGTTCCGTCCGGTGATGCTGTCCAATCCGGTCGGCGACGGCGATCTCGAAAAACTCGATCCGGCGGACTACGCGGCCGAATGGAAATGGGACGGCATCCGCGTCCAGGCGGTGGCGGAAGGCGGCATCCACCGGCTCTATTCGCGCACCGGCGACGATGTCTCGGGCGCCTTTCCCGACCTAGCCGACGCCATGCATTTTTCCGCCACGCTCGATGGCGAATTGCTGGTCGGCGACCCGCGAGAGGCGACGGGAACCTTCTCGGATTTGCAGCAGCGGCTGAACCGCAAGACGGTGACGCCGAAGATGCAGCAGCAATATCCGGCTTTCATGCGCTGTTACGACCTGCTTCAGCTCGGCGACGAAGACCTTCGCGCATTGCCGTTCCGCGAACGGCGTGGCCGCCTCGAAGCCCTCATGAAAACGCTTGACCCCAGCCGTTTCGATCTGTCGCCCTTCGTCGACTTCGCGGATTGGCAGGCGCTGGAGAACTTGCGCCGCGCGCCGCCGCACCCGATCATCGAGGGCGTGATGCTGAAACGCTGGGATTCGCCCTATATCGCCGGCCGGCCGAAAGGCCCGTGGTTCAAGTGGAAGCGCGATCCGCACACGGTGGACGCGGTGCTGATGTATGCCCAGCGCGGCCATGGCAAGCGCTCGAGTTTCTACTCCGACTACACGTTCGGCGTCTGGTCCGGAGCCGAGGGCGAGGAGGAACTGGTGCCGGTCGGCAAGGCCTATTTCGGCTTCACCGACGAGGAGCTGAAGCAGATCGACAAATATGTCCGGGACAACACGGTCGAGCGTTTCGGCCCGGTGCGTTCGGTGCGGGCGGATCGTGACAACGGCCTGGTGCTGGAAGTCGCCTTCGAGGGGCTCAACCGCTCGACCCGGCACAAATCCGGCGTAGCCATGCGCTTTCCCCGCATTTCTCGGCTGCGCTGGGACAAGCCGGCCAACGAGGCCGACCGCATCGAGACGCTGCAGGCGCTGCTCGACCGCTAAGCCTTACGGCTCGATCGAGACGCGGATCTCGTAGATGTCGACCGCCTTGCCCTGCTTGTCGAAATCGGAATTGACGGCGATGGTTCCGGCCGAGCCCGGATGCTTGTTGGGGAACTGCACGTCGAACAGATATTCGTTGCGCTGCTGGCCGACCGCGTAGCGCTTGCGGCCGCAATCGCCGAGCTCGCCGAAATTGCAGTCGACGGAAATCTGCGTGTCCTTGCCGTCCTCGGCACGCGCGATGATGTCGAATACGGCGTGCTTGCCGGCGAGCTTCTCCAGCACGCCCTGCCCGACATCGAAAGCGATCGCCGAACCGGAGGGGCCGGACTGGATGCGCAGGAACGGACCGGTATCGTCCTTCATCACCGAGGCCTTGGCGTCCGAAGGGGCTGCGACATGCGTCGGGTCGGCCGGCGAGAACACATTGATCCAGGTGCGCGACTGGTCCGCGGCGCCGGGCTTGGCCGGCGCGTTGGCGCCGTCGGCCGGGGTGAAATCGTCGTCCTCGACGGTTGGCGGCGCCTCGGGCGGCGCCGTGTCGAGCTGCGCCGCCGTCTTGAACACGCCGGTCTGCATGGCAAAGAACGCGCCGATGCCGATCGCCGCAAGCAGGGTGACAGTGAAGAAAATGGCGGTCAACGGCAGGCGGCGCCCGCGAATACGCCGCTCATCGCGATCGGGCGCCACCTCCGTCGCGGTACCCGAAGCGGCGGGAGCGGACATGTCGATGGCCGGCGCGCCAGGAAGCGTCGCGTCCGGCATGATGTCGGGAACGACCGGTAGCACGCGCGATCGCGGCGCATCGGATGCCGGCTGCGCGGGACCGTCGACGGTGACGGCGGGCAATGGCGCCTTGTCGCCGATCTCGATGGCGGGCGCCGCGGCGGCCGCGGGCTCGGCCGCCGGGTCGTCGACCTCCAGGCCGACATCCGGCACGGCCGGCAGGAACTCGGATTCGATTTCGGTGATCGTCGCCTGGATCGCCTTGCGGCGCTTGATGGCGACTTCCACGGTCACCCCGGGATTGGCCTGGAGCGCACGGTCAAGCGCGGCAAAGGCCGACCGATAGACCTTCTCGCGGAACGCGCGGTCCTCGGCATTGCCCTTCTCCAAGGCGTTCCGGATCGCTTTTTCGATCGCGTCCAAGCGGGATCCCTCTGCAAATTGCCCAAACTTCCGTGATGGTTAGCCGTAGGCGACCAATCAATCAACGGGCGGGCGGCCGCATTCTGCCTCGACGGGCCGTCCAAAGTCCATCTCGGCGATATTCCGGCAAACAAAATCGGAACATGCCGGCAATTCTCGCGCGCGGGGAGGTGCGAACCCGGTTTCGGTGGCGGCAGGCGCTCTTGCATGATTTGCCAAGTGGCATCTTGAATTCGCGGCCGGTTGAGTCTATCACCCAGCCCATCGTGGAGGCCCTGGCCTCCCGGGCCGCTTTAGCTCAGTTGGTAGAGCACATCATTCGTAATGATGGGGTCAGGTGTTCGAGTCACCTAAGCGGCACCAGTTCCCTTCCTATCCTCCATGTGCCGCAATCGACACTCGACCACTGCCTGTGCGGTGGATCGCGCAATGGCTTCCCATATCCGCCATTGTCGAGACTCAGCTTTGGTGGGAAACTCGCAGGCCTCAGCATGGGAGGTCGAAAATGCCCAACACTTTCAAGACCGGAGACGTCGTCAAGCTGAAGTCGGGAGGGCCGAAGATGACGGTCAGTGACGGTGCCGCTTCCGGCATGTATCTGTGCCACTGGTTCAACCGCGAGGGCGATGTCTGGATCCCGCAGCATGCGGGTTTCAAACCGGACCAGTTGGTGGCCGCCGACCCATCGGCATAGCTCCTGCCCGTTCGCCAAGGGCGGTGGCTAAGCCGGCGTGCATTCGGATGACGCCGGATGGGGTGTCATGGCCGCTGCTTTTGGCACAGGCACTGAGGCGGCATCGCCGAATCGGATGATCGGCATAGGCGACCGACGGATTTCCGTGGTCACGGCGTTTAACGGCTGAAGCGTGACCGCGGCATGGGCCGTGGCCGACGCGCCAACCGGAGACGCCGAAGCATGATAAGCCGTTCAATCCTTGCCGCTGCCCTGAGCCTGCTGACCGTTGCGGCCCTCGCCCAGACGGCGACCCAGCCCCCAGATGCTGCGCCGCTTGGCGTCACGTCTCCCGGCGCCACGCCGCCAGCCGCCGCCCCAGCCGCACCAAGGGCCAAGTCCGACATCACGCTGGCCAAGTTCCAGAAGCGGCGGGAGAAGGCGATCATGGCCGCCGACACGGATGGCGACGGCAAGATCAGCCTGCTGGAGTGGGAGGCTTTTCAAGCCAAGCGCAACATCAAGGGCGATGCGGCCAAATCCTTCGCGCGCATCGATTCGAACCATGACAGCTTCATCGATCGTGCCGAGCTCGATGCGTTCTTCGCCAAGCGCTTTGCCAAGCTGGACAAGAATGGCGACGGCGTTCTGACGGCCGACGAGATGCCAGGCCACAAATCCGCTCCCAAGCCGGAGCAATGACCAAGAGGCCATGACGCGTGATGGAAATCGGGAGTGCGCCAGCCGATGAGCGCCGATCCGGACGAGGAGTTGGTTCGCCGGGTCGGTACCGGCGACCCGGCGGCCGTGCAGACGCTCGTCGCGCGCAAATTGCCGCGCATCCTTTCGCTCGCCGTGCGCATGCTGGGCGATGCGGCGGAGGCCGAGGATGTCGCACAGGAGACCTTCGTGCGCATCTGGCGCCACGCCTCGAGCTGGCGGCGCGGCAATGCACGCTTCGACAGCTGGATCCACCGGGTGACGCTCAACCTCTGCTACGACCGGCTGCGCCGGCGCCGCGAACTGGTGACCGACGATTTGCCGGACATGGTCGACCCTGCCCCGCTTCCCGACGCCCGCGAAGAGCCGCAGGGGATCGAGCAGGCCTTGCAGGCGATCGCGCCACGCCAGCGCGAGGCGATCATCCTGGTCTATTATCAGGAGATGTCCAACATCGAGGCGGCCGCGACCCTGGAGATCAGCGTCGATGCGCTGGAGAGCCTGCTTTCGCGCGGCCGGCGGGCCTTGCAGATGATCCTGGCCAGGGATGGCGTCCATGACTGAGAAGACCGCGACCATGAATGGCGGACATTCACCGCGCTTTATGGACGTCCGGCGGGGGCCGGCCGGCCTCGTTTCCAACCCGCGTGGGCACGCGGCACCAAGGGGCAAGGGGAAGACAGATGGCTGAAGACATCGAGGACGGACCGGCAATGGACGCCAGGCGTTTCGCGGCACTCGCCGAAGCCTATGGCGGCGATCTGCGGCGCTGGCCACAAGCGGAGCGCGACGCCGCCGCCGCCTTTGCCTCAAGCGAGACAGGCCAGGCCATCTCGCGACGGGCCGATACGCTTGACGCCGTGCTCGACAGTTATCGCGTCCCGCACCCCGGCAAGGCGCTGCACGATACGATCCTGCGGACCGCCGACCGGTACATCGTCCGGCGGCGGCATCAGCGCTTCTGGTGGCTGGGGCTGGGGCTGGCCGGCATAGGGCTGGCCGGCGCCATTGCCGGACTGGCCCTGGTGACCGTCGTCACGCCCGAAGTTCAGCCCGACCATTATGTGCTCGACGCCAATGCGACGGCGTTCGGCGATGCCGGACCCGACACGATCGAGGAAGACCTATGAGCACCGGCCGCAATCTCCTCATCGCATCGGTGGTGCTGAACGTCTTCCTGGCCGGCGCGCTTGCCGGCGGGGCCGTCTGGATAAAACGCGGCAAGCCGGCCCAGGGCTATTCGCTGGAGGCGGCAGGCGGCCGGCTTCCCGACCAGCAACGCACGCTGTTCCGCAAGGCGCTGCGCGAAGTCCGCCAAGAGTCGCGCGAAATCATTCGCGACGGCCAGCAGGCCAGGCGCGATGCGGCGGATCTGCTGCGGCAGCCCGTCCTCGACACGGCGGCCCTGGCCGCCGCCCTGGAGCGAGCCCGCAATGCCGACGTCACCGTGCGCACGCGGCTGGAGCAGCGCATCATCGAGTTCGCGGCGGCAGGCTCCGCCGAGGATCGCAGCCTGCTGGCGGAAGGGCTCTCAAGGCGCGCCGGGCCGCAGCCGTCGACACCGCCAAAAAAATCGCCGTGACGACCGACGGAAAATGCCGATGGCGCCCGTTTAACGAGATGAAGGGCAGGATCTGCCGGGCCATCTGGCGCCGACAGGTTTCAACCTCGGACAACTTCGGAGCATGGTCATGAACTATCTGACAAAATACGCGGCCACCGCCGCTCTCGCGATGACCGGAGCGGTGGCTACGGTCGCGGCATCCTCGGCAATGCCACTGGCGCCGGTTGCCGCCCCGGCGCTGGTCGAGCACGTCGCCTGGGGTTGCGGACCTGGCTGGCATCCCAATCCCTGGGGGCGCTGCGTCCCCAATCGCGTGGTCGTCTACCCCGGTTACCATTATTGGCATCGCCCGGTCTTCTATGGGTGGCATCCGCACCGTCACGGGCACCGCTGGCATCGCTGGTAGGGGCTTCGGGGGGCGCCAACATAGGGG